>JAICZH010000078.1 GCA_025933775.1 Chitinophagaceae bacterium | reverse complement strand
GTGGATATTTACCAGCTATGGTGTTTTTACCATAAGCGAATTGTTTGTAAGTCCTGTGGGTTTATCGCTTACATCGAAAGTGGCTCCGCGAAGATTAACTGCATTGATGATGGGAGGATGGTTTATCACAACATCTTTGGGCGGAAAAATTTCGGGTATTCTCGCAGGCTTCTGGGATACTTTTGATAATAAGGCCGTATTCTTTGGAATAAGCGCAGGAGCTGCGTTGATCGCTTTTTTTCTTTTATTGCCTTTGACCAAACGTTTAAATAAAGTAGTGGTAGAAGCTTCCGAAATGGATGAATAATTTGATTAAAAAAAATTCCTATAAAAATTTTTAGGTGGAATGTCTATAAATAAAGATACGTATAAAATTAATTTTATACGTATCTTTATAAAAAGTATTTTTTATGAAAACAAAACTCACTTTAAGTATTGATGAAGAGAAAGTAAAAAAGATAAAAAATTATGCAAAAAATAAAAGCATGAGTGTTTCAAATATAATGGAAAATCAAATTGATGAATTGGTTAGCCGTACACCAAAAAAGAAGCTGGATGCTATTGAATTGATTGGGTTGTTTGGAAAAGCTCCCAAAAATTTTGATGCAGATAAAATTCGTTGGGAACATTTAAAAAGGAAGCATGGTTTATAAATTGTTTATAGATAGCGATGTGCTATTAGATGTTGTCTTAAACCGAAAACCTTTTATTGATCAAAGCCTGCAATTATTTTTTGGCCGTTCTGATGAAACTATTCACCTGTTTACTTCTTCTTCAATTGTAATCAATACTCAATATATTGGTGAAAAACAAACAGGAAGGTTATCTGCAAAAACCGCCATGAAAAAACTATTGAATTATTTAGAAATAATTAATCCTTCAAAAGAATCAATATTAAAAGCATATTATTCTAATTTTGCAGACGTTGAAGATGCTATTCAATACTTTACTGCATTAGAGAATGGGGAAATAGATTATTTTATAACCAGGAATATTAAAGATTTTAGAACAACCGGAATTCCTTTACCCGTTCTCACACCTTCTCAATTTTTAAAATTCTTTAAACAAAATTCATAAGATCGTATTTCTTTCCGAGAATCGCTGCATCATCTGCATCTAACCATTTCCGTAATACGGTTGCATATACATTTTTAAAATCAACTGTATATTTTAAATCGCCTTCATTCAAATCATTTAAATCGCACATGGGATTAATTAATCCTTTTTGTTTTAATCTACCACCAATAAAAAACATATTGTTGGCAGTTCCGTGATCAGTGCCACCACTGGCGTTTTGCGCTACTCTTCTTCCAAATTCACTAAAGGTCATCATCATTACATCGTCAAAGCGATTATTATTTTTTAAATCTTTTACAAAAGCATCAACGGCATCATTGAGTTCCGTAAACAATCTCTTTTGTTGATTCTCCTGGTTTACATGAGTATCGAAACTACCAAGACTTAAATAATAAACTTTGGTATTAATATCGCTCATGATAAGGGATGCAATCGTTTTTAAATTCTTTCCGGTTTCTGTTGCAGGATACATTTGCGATGAAGGATGCAATTTACTTTCCTGGAAAATATAATCAGCGCTGCTGAGTGTTTCGCTTAATGTTTTATATAAGTAATCAACAGTCTCTTCACTTTTTTCATGCGAAGCATTTATATCTTTAAAATATTTTTCATGGCTGGTATTGTACAATCGCTTTGGATCTTTTACAGCAAGCCCCTTATTTTTTTCACCTTTTAATGCAAGGCTTAATACATCATCCACTTCGAGCGCCTGAGTTGGCTTTCCGCATCCATCGCATTGCGCATCAAGATAGCGGCCCAGCCAACCGGTATAAATATATTTATTACTATCACTTGCACTTTGCCAAATATCCATACTGCGAAAATGCGAACGGTCAGGATTAGGGTAACCAACACTATTCATAATGCCAAGGCTTCCGTCGTCAAACAATTGTTTAAACACCGGCAATGCAGGATTGATGCCTGCTTCATCAGTTAGTAATAAAGCTTTATCTTTTTCAATCCCCAACTTAGGGCGCGATTTGTAATAAATATCATTTTGCACAGGAATCACAGTATTAAGCCCATCGTTGCCGCCGCTGAATTGCAAAACCACGAGCACTTTATTTCCGGGCGGAACGATTGTTTTTCCTTCAAATGCTTTTAAAAATTTTGGCAGCATTAAGGATGCAGTTGCCAGCGAACCAATTTGTAAAAATTCTTTTCTTTTGAATAACATAAAAATATTTTTTTTCCCCTTCGGGGCTGGGAGCTAACTTAATTGATATTCGGGTGTGCTCATTAATTCGATCATGGTTGTTTTTATAAATCCATCTCTTGCATCTTTATCAACATATTTATTAAGAATAGCAGGATCAATTTTATCTCTTGTTTGCAAAACAACATCACTTATTTTTTGCATTAAATTTTCTCGTGGTATTTTATCAAAAACTTTTGTTACCGCATCCCAATCAATAGTTGAATTAATTTGTTGCGGTCTTGTATTTTTATCAACTCCTTCCATTCCCATCATGGTATCATCATCATCTTTTGGTTTCACAACAAAGTTGTCCATATCTGTAAGAATTTGCGGAATGCGCATGCGCAACATCAAAGCGCTGCTATCAATCCAGTTTTTGCCGCCAGGCCATCCTGCTACATTTGGCGGATAAAATAATACTTGCCCTAATGCTCTTTGAAATAATATTTGCGTTTCGGGTTTTGCAAGTTCCATCGGAATTAAACGCCGAATGCCTACCAACAATTCTACCGGAGACTTTATATGAGTTCCGATATTTTCGTCGTTGTAAAACCATTCGCTTGTATAAATATCATGAAGCAAATTTTTTATATCATAATTACTTTGATAAAATTTTTCAGATAATTTTTCTACTTTATCATTATCAATATTATCATTTACAAAATATTTATAAATTTTTTGTGTAATGAATTTTGCTGTTTGTTTTTGCTCTAATAAAATATCAATGATATCATCTCCATCAAAATTTCCTGTTTTACCTAAAAAAGTTTTTGTGCCGGTATCATGCAAAAAAGGCCGATCAACAAATTCGCTTTGTAAATTAAAACCCCAACCTGTAAATGCCCGTGCGCCTTCTTTTACATCATGCTCGGTATAATTGCCGCGGCCCATTGTAAAAAGTTCCATCACTTCTCTTGCAAAATTTTCATTGGGATGTTGTTTTTTATTTTGTTGATTATTCAAAAAAGAAAGCATCGCAGGTGTTTTGCTTACTTCACGAAGCAGATCGCCAAAACTGCCCAATGCATTTTCACGAACTACATTTAAAAGTTGCTGCTGAAAATAAATATTTATAACCCTACATGCAAAATGCCCATGCCAGAAAAGACTCATCTTTTCACGCATTTGCGCCTCGCTGTTAATCATTTCATTAAGCCACGTGAGGTTTAAATTTTTAATGTCTTCAACCGATTGTTTGCGCAAGACTTTTCTTTGATCTCGTGTAAGCTTTTGCATCATGCCCACATCCTGTATGCCTTTTACCAATCCATCTAAAAGATTCGTGGCTACATTAAATTCTTCCAATTTTTTAGAAGATGTTTTTACTAAAATTTTATGCAAATCTTTTTGAGAAACATCAGGTAGTTCATTTACATTTTCGGCCATGGGGCCAAATGCTGCGCGCCAAAGTAAATGCTGATTTTTTAATTGGTTATTTGATATGGACATTTTGAAATAATATTCTTTCTTGAATAAAGCAGGATGGAATAAAAACTTTAAAAAAGTGAGACGCTAAAATGAATGAATGGTTTAATTTTTTTTATAAAACTAATTATCATAAATGATGCTATTGCCATACAAAAGTTTTTTTATTATAAGAAATGAACGCAGGGATAAAAATTAATTGTGCCTTAATTTTTTGGACATTTTTTTAAAAGCCGTCAAATCATAAATTATCTTCAATCGCTGTTGGCTTTTTGGATGTATCGCCTTACCTTTGCCGCCAATTTTAAAAGCAATTATTTTTAATACTCATTTATGGCAAATATTGGAAAAGTAAAACAGATCATCGGAGCCGTAGTGGATGTGGCTTTCGGGGAAAATAAACTTCCAGAAATTTTTCATGCATTGGAAATTACAAAACCCAATGGCGATAAATTGATATTAGAAGTGCAGCAGCATTTGGGTGAAGACAGTGTGCGTTGTATCGCTATGGATGGCACCGAAGGTTTGAAAAGAGGAATTGAAGTGAAAGACCTTGGCTCGCCAATATTGATGCCGGTTGGTGATAAAATTAATGGCCGTTTATTTAATGTAACGGGCGATGCTATTGATGGTTTGCCGCAGGTAAGTAAAGAGAATGGCAGGCCTATTCACAACAAACCGCCGTTGTTTGAAAATTTAAGCACATCAGTTGAAATTTTATTTACCGGAATCAAAGTAATTGATCTTATTGAGCCGTATGCAAAGGGCGGTAAAATCGGTTTGTTTGGTGGCGCTGGCGTGGGTAAAACGGTATTGATTCAAGAGCTTATTAATAACATTGCTAAAGCGTACAGTGGCTTATCAGTATTTGCAGGAGTGGGAGAGAGAACACGCGAAGGAAACGACCTGTTGCGTGAAATGATTGAAGCCGGTATTATGAATTATGGCAAAAAATTTATTCATAGTATGGAAGAAGGCGGCTGGGATTTGGATGCTGTAAATATGGAAGAGTTGAAAGAATCAAAAGCAACATTTGTTTTTGGGCAAATGAATGAACCGCCGGGAGCAAGAGCCAGAGTAGCTTTGAGCGGATTAACGGTTGCAGAATATTTTCGCGATGGCGATGGAACCACCAAGGGAAGAGATATTTTATTTTTTGTTGATAATATTTTCAGATTTACACAAGCAGGCTCAGAAGTGTCTGCATTGCTCGGGAGAATGCCGAGCGCTGTGGGTTATCAGCCAACGCTGGCAACAGAAATGGGATTGATGCAGGAAAGAATTACTTCTACACGCAATGGTTCCATTACTTCGGTGCAGGCAGTGTATGTTCCTGCAGATGACCTGACGGATCCTGCGCCAGCAACCACTTTCGCGCACCTTGATGCAACAACCGTATTAAGCAGAAAAATTGCCGACCTTGGAATTTATCCTGCCGTAGATCCATTGGATTCTACATCAAGAATTTTAACAGCAGCTATTGTTGGTGATGAACATTATGATTGCGCCAATCGCGTGAAACTTACTTTGCAACGTTATAAAGAATTGCAGGATATTATCGCCATTCTTGGTATGGATGAATTGAGTGATGAAGACCAACTAACGGTGAAGCGTGCACGAAGAGTGCAGCGTTTTCTTTCGCAACCATTTCATGTTGCCGAACAATTTACTGGTTTAAAAGGAGTGCTCGTTTCAATAGAAGATACGATTCGCGGCTTCAATGCCATTATGGATGGAGAAGTGGATGAATATCCTGAAGCAGCATTTAATCTTGTTGGTAATTTGGATGATGCTATTGCAAAAGGTAAAAAAATGATGGAAGCAGCAAGTTCTTAATTGGCTAATTAGCCAATTAGCTAATCAGCTAATTAACTATTATGACTTTAGAAATATTAACGCCAGAAAAAAAAATATTTAGCGGAGAAGTGTACGGAGTGCAGCTTCCAGGTATTGGAGGTATGTTTGAAGTGCTCGAAAAACATGCGCCATTGGTGAGCGCATTGAAACAAGGAAAGCTAAAAATATTGAAAAATAAAAATTCCACTTCTCTTTATTCAATTCAAAGCGGTTTTGTAGAGGTATTGAATAACAGAGCTACTGTGTTGGTAGAAGGCGCAAAGGAATTATAATAATTTTATTAATTGAAAAATATTTTGAGCCTCATTATTGAGGTTTTTTTATTTTAAAAATTCGAAGAGTTTATAAATATGGAAGAGTTTATTAAGTAGTAGTCCCGACAATAACCCCTCGTATAAAACCTTACTAAGAAAAAGTCAACCAAATAGAAAAATAGAATCTATAAAATTCTATTTGGTAAGTTTTTATTCAAGACTTTTTGAACTCATACCGTTACTAAACGGTTACGGCAAATTTAGCTTGCCTCCATAACAATCCCTAAATTTTTTACGTCTTGATTTGAAGTTTTCAGAAAAACTTAAATCTCCCTTTAATTCCTAAAGTGAATTAGTTAACAAAAGATTGGCTAAAATTTTAAAATTAACCCTACCACTTGGGTTATTTACCTAATAAACAAATTTCTATAAGAATATGGCAACAAAATTAAGGTATAAACCAGCCACAAATGGTTTTGAAACAATTTATTTAGACACTTGTTTTAATGGAACAAGGAAATACAAAATGCTTGGGTTTAAAGTAAAATGCAAGCCGAAATCTGCAGAGGAAAAACATGACCGCAAAGAAAAGGAAAACCTTGCAAAGCAAATTGCAAATCAAATGGATTTGGATATGATGCGGGGGAAATTTCACCTGGAAGAAAAGATAAATTGTAACGTTGATTTCATTGATTTCGCCAATGCTTGGATCAATGATTCAGATGGAATTATTGATATTAGAACTTACAGAGCAACCATAAATAAGTTAAAACAATTTGGAGGAACAACAATTTATTGCTGGCAGATGGATGAAACATTCCTTGGTAAATTTTATCGTTTCTTACAACGATCTCTAAACGGTATCACTCCACATAATTATATGAAGAAACTTAAAATAATAATCAGGGCTGCAAAAAAAAATAATCACTTTTATATTGACCCAACAGAAAATTTACCCTTAAAAAAAGGGAAATGTACTGACAAAGAATATTTAACTTTTGATGAGATAGGGTTGCTATTTAAAACGCCTTGTAATAATGATTTAGTGAAAAAGGCTGCTTTATTTGCTTGTAATACCGGATTGAGATTCTGCGATATAAAGCTACTAAATTGGGGTAATATAAATGGTCGGATATTAAATATCATCCAGGCAAAAACGAAAGTTCCAGTAACAATAATTTTAAACGATAATGCTGTCGCTTTAGTAGGGAGTAGAAAAGCAAATACCGATTTGATATTTCCTTTAGGTTCTCATACTGGTGTTCTTAAATCAATTAAAAAGTGGGTTAAAGACGCAGGAATAAGCAAAGCAATCACTTTTCATTGCTTTCGTGTCTCTTTTGCAACCAACCTTATGAATACTGGTTGCGACGTAGCTGTAACGTCAAAATTACTTGGGCATACTTCTTTAGTAAACACCGAAAGATATATCAGAGTAAGTGAAATGCTGAAACAAACAGCAATTGAAAAATTCCCTTCATTAACCAACATAAAAAATTATAACAATGCTTAAAGCAGAACAACTGATAATAAAACATTTATTCCAGATTAGGAATGAAGTAAGAGAATTAAGGGTTGCTTCAAAAGAAGTATTAACCATTAAAGAAGTCATGATTTACACGGGATTTTCTAAAAGCTACATTTATCGTTTGATTAATGAAGGTAAAATTGAATACAGCAAACCAAATGGTAAAAGCATTTTTTTTGACCGGAAAACATTAGAAAAGTGGTTATTGTCTAAATCATTTTCTTCGATTAATAAAAATAAAGAGAAAGCAACGCAATTTCTAAGAAAATAATTCATAATGATTTCCATTCAGAAAAACAGAAAAAACGATTTAAAAATAATCTTACGAAAAGTAATAGGTTAATGTTAGCACCTATTTGTACAATAGGGATAATAAGAGAAATAACTAATTAAAAGTAATACTATGAACAAAAATATTTATGTAAACATTGATACTCTTAACTTATCTATGGATATAGAGAATATTGTAAGGAGAAACACCTATAATAAAAAAAAGGATCAAACTGCCGCAAAAATTATTGATACAATCACGAATCGGTTGACCAATAAAGAAGTAACCAATGGAGAAGGATTTACTACCACTTCCGGTAAATTAAAAAATTATTATGTAGAAATAACTAACAGCAAAATAACCATGTTTGGCAGTCTATGTAAATTTTACCATGGAAATAATCTATCTGCGTTAACACTTCTTGATTTGAAAAAAGCATTGAAAATGCTTGAAAATGAATCAGGCTTGCCAATTTATGCAGCTACTATCGTGCGCATTGATGTTGGGATTAATTTAGTCATGAAACAGCCAATCAATAATTATTTGGATCAATTTGATGAGACATCAAGGTGGATAAGAAATCAATATAAAACCCAATTAAGTTATACCAAACAAAACCAAAGTTTGACGTTCTATGATAAAAAACAGGAATTATTAAAGCATGATCCAAGTACCTTTCATTTAATAAGAGAAAAAAATGTAATGAGAATAGAATCAAGGTCATTAAAACAGGTAAGGCAAACTTTTAAATATAACAAACCAATAAAAGTAGCTATGTTGTTATCTACTACGTTCAGGGAGAAATTATTTCTAAAATTTATAAAGGATTATGAATCCATCACAACCAATAAAAAAATTTCCTTTTTAAATGCTACATCAGTTGCTGATATAAAAAACATCACGTATTTTATGGGTATAGAAAAGGTTGGTGGCAAAAAGGAATTTTTGAAAATTATTAATGATGTGAGAAAAGCTAACAATTGGCCTTATTCTAAAACACATACTATAAGACAATGGATAACCAGAGTAATTAAGCATACTCCGGCAATTGAAGAAGTAGATTCAATTCATGAAATAAATGAATTGGTAGCATTAGCGTTAACATCTACGGACTTAATTACTTTGGAATAACTATAAAGTCCTAATATCAATTATTTCTATTTTAAGCCATTATATTTTGATTATCTGAATTAAAAATGCAGAGTAACCCCAAAAAAAGATTATCGCCAAAATTTAATGGCTTAAAATTGATTTTAAAAATAAATAGTTCAATCTATTTTTAAATGGGTTCATCGGGCATAAAATCTTTTGGTGAACATTTAAATTCTTTTGCCAAAGTATTTAAATGGTTTAGATTGTATTTGGTTGGAAAATTGGGACTTTCGACTTGACCAATGAAACCTCTGGAAGTATTTAAAAAACTTCCTAAATCTTCTTGGGAATATTTAAGTGCAATCCGCTTTTCACGGACTTTGTCTATTACAGCTATCTCAAATTTAGATTTTAGGCTTTCGCTCATTAATTAAGCAAAAATTCTAAAACATTACTATCTTAGCGCTAAGTTATTACTTAGCAATATGAATAAGCTAAATCTAAATTGTCTTCTTTTTCTTTCCCTTTTTATAACTTTTATTGGATGTTCAAGCAGTGGTTCAATGGACAGACACATTGGAGAATGGAAAAGTAGTAGTGAAAATACAGAGTTGATTTTAGACGAAAGTAACCACGCTACCTGGGTGGTTGATAATCGTGTCACTGGTGGCGATGAATTCATAATAAAAGGGGGGTACAAAGCTGAACTAAAGTATAAAATTGATTATACAAAAAACCCAATTTGGTTGGATATTATTAAAATAGTCCATGGGGAAGATGGGCAAATTGATGAAAGATGTTTTAAAGGGATAGTAAAATTTCTCACGGATAAAAAGATTGAGTATAACATTAATATAAAGACTGACATCCGTCCGGACGGGTTTGATAAAGGAAAAATACTAATTCTTGATAAACAAAATTGAATAATAGCTTAATACCATTTGATAAATATGAGTAGTCTCAAACACATTTTACTACTGACCGTTACCTTCATTTTAGGTTTTTTTACTAATGCACAACCTAAACAAAAAACTTTTGAGAACGATGGTTTGAGATTTAGAATTATTATCACAATCAAATTTTTAGCTGCTTCACAAGTTGAGGGAACTGTCACCCTTGATGAATATCAGGAATTTTCCGGTGTACCTAATAGATTTGTAAATTTTACCGGAATAGTTGAGAAAGATGAATTTAAAATCAGATTTTTAGGTGATAAACCTGAAAGTGGTGATGAATGGCTTGATAAACCTTGGAAGATTAAAAAGGTAAATGGGAAAGAAATATTATATATCGCTCTTTCTTCATGGGATCATGAGACTAATACGTGGAATGAAGGAGTCGAGGCATTCTATGATAGCACACAGACAGAAAAAACCACAATAGGAAAAATTTATACTGTAGTCACTAATAAATCTTATTTCTATACCTATCCCAGAGATGATGCTAAACGCAAGGCATATGTTCAAAAAGGTGATGAAGTGGAAGCTGCCCTTCAGGAACAGGATGCAAATGGTTGGGTCAAAGCTAAGTTTATAAATACTTCTGGAAAAAGTACGGAAGGTTATTTGAAGCCTTCAACATTAGAAGTAAAAAATAATGCTTCAAAAAATATGCCCTTGCTTGCTGCAGAAAGAAACTTTTTGAAAATAGGGGATTTAATTCCAATGTATTTAAAAAAGGAAACTAATATTTCATTAGTGCTACAAGATTTAAAAAAGATAAATCAAAATTGGGAATATATCGGATCAGATGAAGATGAAATTGATTTTTCTAATGAAAATAATGACGAATTATTTGGTGTTTACAATACTAAATCGCTTTGTAAATATTTGTTCTTTGATAAAGAAAATTTCTCGCAAATAGTTCACGGTATAAAAGAAAGAGGATATGTTTTTAAAAAAGGGTACAAAAATAAATTTGGTACAGAGATAAGAATATATGGTACAAGTCAACTTTATATAAGAACCAGTGTGCTCCATTTACCTTATGGGAAAATGGGCTATGGATTTTATATATCAGAAAGGGAAATTAATCTTGAACAAGTTCCTGATTAATTCTAATCTCAATTTTTTCTGCTTCTGAATTTTTGCTACTTTTTAATTTAATAAGAATTCTTTGAAAAAATTACGCCGATTGAGAAATGTTTTGGTACTTCGCGTTACTAATACGTTACTAAATGCAAATTAAGTTTTCCATAATCGTTGACGCTTCCACAATACCTTCACAAAAGTTAAGTAGTCCCGACAAGAATCGAACTTGTATCAAAAGTTTAGGAAACTTCTATTCTATCCATTGAACTACGGGACCAATAATCGGCAAAAATAAGTTTTCTTCTAAAGATTTTATTGATGGATTTTATAAGATTTACGGGGAATAATTTCCTCATGCAAAATTTTTTTTATAACTTTTATAATAAAATAATAATACAAAACACATTTTAAAAAAAGGCATAATACTTTCTTTATAAAATTATCTCACATAAAAATTACATATTATGAGACCAATATGGACGGGCGCGATCGGCTTCGGCCTGGTAAATATTCCTGTAAAACTATACAGCGCAACACAAAGCAGCAATCTCAATTTAGATATGCTCGATAAAAAAGATCATTCAAATATTAAATACCAACGTATCAATGAGAAAACCGGAAAAGAAGTGCCATGGGAAAATATTGTGAAAGGATATAAATTAGATGGTGAGTATGTAGTGCTTTCCGACAAAGACTTTGAGGCTGCAAGCGCCAAAAAAACAAAGACAATTGAAATATCAGATTTTGTAAAAGAAGATGAAATTAGCAGTTTGTATTATGAAACGCCATATTACCTCGAGCCTGATAAATCCGGCACCAGGCCTTATGAACTTTTGAGAGAAGCTTTAATAAAAACAAAAAAAGTGGGCGTGGCCAGCTTTGTCATGCGCAGTAAAGAAAGTCTTGCAATATTAAAACCCGATAAAGATGCAATCGTACTGAACCGGATAAGATTTGAAGAAGAAATAAGAAGCACCGATGAGCTTACACTTCCTAAAAACACCGAAGTAAAACCGGCAGAATTAAAAATGGCAATAACCTTAATTGATCAGCTCACCGGAAAATTTGATATATCAAAATATAAAGACACTTACAATGAAGAACTTCTTAAAATGATAAAGGCAAAGGCAAGTGGTAAAAAAATTAAAGTTCCTGAAATGAAAGTGGTACATAATAAAACAAAAGACCTGATGGAACAACTCAAAGCAAGCCTCGATGTAAAACGTAAAAAAGCTTCCTGATTATGGCGCTCTCACTCTATAATAAAAAAAGAAATTTTAAACAAACAACTGAGCCGGCAGGCAAAGTAAAAAAATCTGCTTCACAACTTTCATTTGTTGTTCAAAGGCATAAAGCAAGCCGCTTGCATTATGATTTCAGGCTGGAACTGGATGGAGCGCTGAAAAGCTGGGCGGTTCCTAAAGGGCCATCATTAAACCCACAAGATAAGCGCCTCGCCATGATGGTAGAAGATCATCCTTACGATTATAAAGATTTCGCAGGCATTATTCCCGCAGGAAATTATGGAGCAGGAATAGTTGAAATATGGGATGAAGGAACGTATAATGATATTGAAAATTCTGAAAGAAAAATTGCAGAAAAAAATCTTCGCGCAGGATTAAAAAGTGGTGATTTAAAATTTCAATTATTTGGTAAAAAACTGAAAGGCGAATTTGCATTAATAAAATTGAAAAATAATGAAGATAACAGTTGGTTGCTCATAAAACATAATGATAAATATGCCACCCATGATGAGTATAACAGTGAAGCATACACGAAAATAAATTCTCCGATAAATAAATGGCTTGAAGAAAATAAAAAGCCGGTCAAAAAAAAAAGTTCGTCCAAACGTCCATAGTTCCTGAAAAAAAATTATCCAATTTTATAAAGCCCATGTTTGCAAAAGAAGCGACAGCGCCTTTTGACGATAACGACTGGCTGTTTGAAATAAAATGGGATGGATACAGAGCCATTACCGAAAAAAATAAAAATAAAATTTTACTCTATTCACGCAACGGACTTAGTTTTCTTTCCACTTATCCTATTGTTGTAAATGAGCTATTGAAAATAAAAGAAGATGCAGTACTGGATGGTGAAATTGTAGTGATGAATGCTGATGGCAATCCCGATTTTCAATTGTTGCAACATTATACCGAAAACCAGGATAAGCCCATACAATATTATATTTTCGATTTATTAAGGTTAAACGGCTACGACACTACAGAACTCACTTTAACGGAACGAAAAGAATTGCTTCAAAAAATTATCCCCCAAAATGAAGTGATTAAATATTCAGATCATATTCTTGAAAATGGAAAAGCTTTTTTCCAGGTTTCAAAAGAAAAAAACCTGGAAGGAATTATGGCAAAAAAAATTACTTCAAAATATTATCCCGGCAAGCGAAGCAGCGAATGGCTTAAAATAAAACATCATCAAACGCAGGAAGCTATTATTGCCGGATATACAGAGCCATCGGGAGCCAGGAAATATTTCGGCGCTTTAGTTCTTGCCATAAAAGATGGGAAAAAATTAAAATATATTGGCCATACCGGCGGAGGCTTCAATCAAAATTCATTGAAAGAAATGTATGAAACATTGCAACCTTTTATTACAGAAAAATCTCCTTTTGATAAAAAAATAAAAACCAATTCGCCGGTAACATGGGTGCAGCCTCAGTTAATTTGCGAAGTAAAATTTGCCGAAATAACTGCAGATGGAAAATTAAGGCAACCTATTTTTTTGCACCTGCGAAATGATAAAAATATAAATGAAGTAAACATGGCTAACACACAAACTATTTCAAAAGAAAAAGCAACTACGCAGCAAACGGAGGAAGCAATAGATAAAGATGATAGACTTTTTACTTTTGGAAAATCAAAAGTAAAAGTATCGCACATTAATAAAATTTTATTTCCTGAAGATGAAATTACCAAAGGCGATATTGTTGAATACTATATTTCCATGTCTGCTTATATTTTGCCTTATTTACAAGGCAGGCCACAATCTTTATTGAGAAATCCTAATGGCATTCATGAAAAAGGTTTTTTTCATAAAGATGCAGCGGCGAAGGTTCCTTCTTTTGTAAACAGTAAAAAAGTTTTTTCCGAATCTAATCAAAAAAATATTGATTACATTATTTGTGATAACCAGGCTACCCTTACTTACATGAACAATTTAGGATGCATCGAAATTAATCCGTGGAATTCTACCATTAAAGATTTGGATAAACCTGATTATTTAATTATTGATATTGATCCGTCTGATAAAAATACTTTTAATCAGGTAATAGAAGCAGCCAATGTTGTGAAGCAGGTTTTGGATAAAGCCGGCGCGGAATCGTTTTGTAAAACGTCCGGTGCATCAGGGCTTCACGTGTTTGTTCCTACTGCAAAAAAATATACTTACGAGCAGGTAAAAGATTTTGCATACATCGTTTGTATGATGGCGCATGATGAATTAAAAGATTTTACCACATTAGAGCGCAACTTGCAAAAGCGTGGTAACAAACATATCTATATGGATTATTTGCAAAACAGAAAAGGGCAAACCATTGCATCTGTTTACAGCCTGCGGCCAAAAGTGGGTGCAACGGTTTCAACACCTTTGTTGTGGAAAGAATTAAAAAGCGGCCTGTCTCCAAAAGAATTTACGATACATAATACTTTGAATCTTGTTAAGAAAAAAGGAGATATTTTTAATGGAGTTTTGGGCAAAGGAATTGACCTGAATAAATGCCTGAAAAAATTAGGAGCCTAATTTTTTAAATAGAAAGAATTCTTTTGAAAATATTTTTTTTCTGATGCTGTTTATCAAAACCATTATCATTATTATGATGATTCTTTTTTGATACAAAATTAGTAATACCATATTGCAAAGCTGCGCCCAGCGCCTTTTTTACAATACCTGCAGATTTGCCAACCACCAGCTTTCTTGAAAAATATCCTGCGCCTAAACCCAATGCTACTTTAAAT
>JAICZH010000090.1 GCA_025933775.1 Chitinophagaceae bacterium | reverse complement strand
TTAGGTGGCGCTCAAATTACCACTACCGTTGAAGGCCGACAGCGCTTTTCTGTGAACGCAAGATTTGGCCAGGATTTTCGCAACAACATTGAAGACTTAAAACAATTGCAGGTTCAAACAACAGACTTTGGTCCTATTCCGCTCGGAGCATTAGCAGATATAAAAATTACAGAAGGGCCGCCAATGATTAACTCTGAAAATGCATTGCTGCGCGGTACTGTTTTATTTAATGTACGTGGCAGAGATTTAGGAAGCACAGTAAAAGAAGCGCAACAAAAATTAAATACATCAATTGGCAAAATGCCAAAAGGATTTTTTATAGAATGGAGCGGCGAATATGAAAATCTTATTCGCAGTGAACACACATTAAAATTGATAATGCCTTTCGTGCTGGTTATAATTTTCATTAGCATGTATTTCGCATTTCATTCTGCACGCGAAGCATTGTTTAGTTTAATCTCACTTCCGTTTGCGCTTATCGGCGGCGCATTTATGATTTATTTCTGGGGCGTGAATTTATCGGTTGCTGTTGCAGTGGGCTTTATTGCATTGTTTGGTTTAGCAGTAGAAACAAATATTGTAATGGTGATTTATTTAAATGATGCAATGCAGCAACTCATTGCTAAAAAAGGCAATTCAAAAGAAACCATTACGAAAAATGATTTGTGGCAATATTCAATTTGGGGAGCCACGAAAAGATTACGCCCGGTAATTATGACGGTAAGTGTTTCCTTGTTTGCACTTGTTCCCATTTTGTGGAGCAACGGTGTGGGAAGTGATGTAATGAAACCAATTGTAATGCCAATGGTGGGTGGTGTTATTACATCAGCAATTTATATTTTATTAGTAACGCCGCTTATTTTTTTAATGAATAAAGAATATGAATTGAAGAAGTATGGAAAAATAATTGTGCCTGAAGTGAAGTATTAACAACGGGCAATAGGCAATGGGCAATGGGTAATTAGCAAATATTAAAAAAAACAAAAAGCATTGAATATGAAAACCAAATCAATTATAACCTGTCCGCAATGCGGGAATCAAAAAGAAGAAGAAATGCCAACAAATGCCTGTGAATATTTTTATAAATGCGAAAAATGTAAAGCCATATTAAAACCAAAACCCGGCGATTGTTGTGTTTTTTGTTCTTACGGAACTGTTCCATGCCCCTCAAAAAGAAAAAAATTGTTGTGATTAAAATTTAAACTTATGCTCGCAAAAAAAATATTTATCCTGGTATCATTATTCTTCATTGGCAAAACTGTTTTTAGCCAAAGCCCAATAACAATAAATAGGATACTGGATTCCATTCAGCAATCCTATCCATCATTAAAAATATATGATGCAGAAATTCAATCGTTAGATGCCTCAGCGAAAGGCGCAAAAAACTGGATGCCTCCGCAAATATCAACTGGTTTATGGATGACGCCATACAACACAAAACTCTGGAAAGCAGATGGAGCGGGCAATACGGGAATGGGACAATACATGATTTCGGCAGAACAAATGTTTCCAAACAAAAAATACAATGATGCAAACGAAGCGTACATGAAAGCCATGTCATCAGTAGAAAAAGAAAATAAAAAAGCTGCTTTAAATGATTTGTTTGCTCTTGCAAAAAAAAATTATTACGAATGGATTATTGATGAAAAGAAACTTACCGTGCTTGATGAAAATAAAAAACTGCTGCAATTCATGATTACAAATGCAGAAACAAGATATAAAAATGGTTTAGGAAAAATAAGCGCTTATTATAAAGCGAAAGCATCACTAGGCAATATTGAAAACATGCACATTGAATTGCAAAATGAAATAGTACAGAAAAAAATTGCGATAAATACTTTAATGAACAGAAATAAGCTAAAGGATTTTTCTATTGATACAAATTATACAATTAAAGATTACTCAACAATAGTATTTGATAGCGTTTTATTTTACAACAATCGTAACGATATAAAAGCGATTGATAAAAATATACAGCTTACCTATTTGCAGCAAAATATTGAGCGTGCAAATTTAAAACCGCAGTTTGGAGTTAGATATGACCACATGTTTGGTTTTGGTGGCTTTCCAATGCAATTCACTTTGATGGGCATGATGAAAGTTCCGATTAACTGGGCAACAAGAACAACCAAAGCAAACATTGAAAGTTTACAATGGAAAGTTCAGTCATTGGAAACTCAAAAAACATCAATGGCAAATGAGTATTCAGGAATGGCGTATGAAATGCAGCAAAATATTGAAGCAAAGAAAAAACAAGTGGATTTATTTGAAAATAATATTATGGCTGCCGTGAGAAAAAATTATGAAAGTAATTTATTAGCATATCAGCAAAACACAGAAGAATTATTTGAATTATACGATGCGTGGCAAACCTTAAATGAAACACAGCTTGAATATTTAAATCAATTACAACAGCTTTTAAGTATGCAAGTAGATTTAGAAAAATTATTAGAAATAAAATAAAATAATTGACGATGATTTATAAGATTCAAAGAATTAATATGAAAATTTTTTTATTACTTATTGTCTTTTGCTTATTGCTTATTTTTCTTTCATGCAATCAACAAAATAAAAAAGAACAAGCAACTGATACAACTCATACTATTCAACTTGAAAGTTTATTAAAACCGGCAAATGAATTTGTTGTTGCATCACTTCCTGTAACAGAACCACATGAAAGCAGCATGAACATTCCATTAAAAGTATATGGAGATATTGAAGCAGATACGAGAGCCGCAGGTACCATATCAGCAAGGGTTTCAGGCCGGATTGAAAAACTATATCTGCGCTATCGTTTTCAAAAAATTGAAGCGGGGCAAAAAGTTGCAGAGATATATTCTCCCGAATTGGTTACTGCACAGGAAAATTTATTATTTCTTTTAAAAAATGACGCAGATAATACTTCCTTCATAAATGCTGCCAAACAAAAATTGTTATTGCTTGGCATGAGTACAAATGAATTAAATAAAGTTATAAAAACACAAAAGGCATTATACAACGTTTCTGTTTATAGTAATTACAGCGGCCATGTGCACGATGCGGAAATGAGCCATGATGTTAATTCCGGTGAAATGAATAATGATGTATCGCCAACGCAGGAGTTGCGCTTAAAAGAAGGTATGTATGTACAAAAAGGCGAAACCATGTTTATGATTATGAATCATCATAAAGCTTGGGCTGCTTTGCAAATTTTTCCTGAACAACAATCATTAATTAAAAAAGGTGTTGAGGTAAAAATTATTCCTGAAACAGATACTACAAAAGTTATAAACGGAACAATTGATTTTATTGAACCATTCTTTCGTAACAATAATAAAACACTTACGGCCAGAGTATATTTTAATAATATGAATATGCTTCCGATCGGCAGCCAAGTAACCGCAACCATTTATGAACAAAGCAAACAAAATCTATGGTTGCCTCAATCCGCAGTATTATCGTTAGGAATGAACAAAGTCGCATTTCTTAAATCAGATAGCGGCTTTCTTGCGCATCAAATAACAACAGGCATTCAGGAAAATAATCAAATTGAAATATTATCAGGGTTAACAACAAAGGATACCGTTGCAGTAAATGCACAGTATTTAATAGATAGTGAAAGTTTTATAAAAACGAATCAATAGGCAATAAGCAATGGGCAATAGGCAATGGACAATTTCTAAAATTAAAAAATATGAGTTATAAAAAAATAAATGAAACGAAAATCTGTAAACTTGCTTTTGAGCTTGTGAGTAATTTTTTGTCTATTGCCTTTTGCCTATTGCTTATTATTCCCAGCTGCAAGCAACAAAAAAAGGAAACTCTTTTAATAAAAAATAATGATGTGTATTACACTTGCAGTATGCATCCGCAAATACATGAAGATCATCCGGACAATTGCCCTGTTTGTGGTATGAAATTAATTGCAGTTCCCAAAAGCAGCGCTAGCGAAACGATGGGAATACATTTAAATGAAGAACAAATTAAATTAGCGAATATAAAAGTTGATACAATTGAACGTGGAAGCATCGCCAATGATCTTGTTCTTAGCGGAACATTAAATTTTAACCAGAATAAACTTTCTTCTGTAAGCGCAAGAGTGGAAGGAAGAATTCAAAAACTTTATTTTAAATCCATTGGCGATTATGTTCACAAAGGCGATAAGCTTTATGACTTGTACAGTGAACAACTTAATAATGCAAAACAGGAATACATCAATGCAGTAGAGCAACAAAATTCAATGGGTAACTCTTTAATTAATTATGCTGCATTTGTAGAAAGCGCCAGAAATAAATTGATGCTTTGGGGATTGACAAATGATGAGATCAACCAACTTACTAAAAACAAAATGGCGCCATCGCTTACAACATTTTACAGTATGGAAGAAGGTTATATCACTTCATTAAAAGTGAATGAAGGTGATTATGTAAATGAAGGTGGCGCTGTGTTGCAGCTTGCAGACCTGTCAACACTTTGGGCAGAAGCGCAGGTTTATACCACTCAAATGTCGTTCATTAATAAAACTGAAAATGTTTCTGTACAGCTACCTGATTTAAATAATAAAATTATTAGTGGAACAATTGATTTTGTAAATCCTGAAATAAATCCTGATACAAGAATAAATCTTGTGCGTGTTGTAATTTCTAATAAAAATAATTTACTGCATCCCGGCATGCCTGCGTATATCATTATAAAAAATCAGCAACGTAATTCTATCACCCTTCCCGCAGATGCTGTATTAAGAGACAGCAAGGGAGCCACCGTTTGGCTGCAAACAAAACCCGAAGTTTATGAAGTGCGTATGGTGCAAACCGGCATAATAAATAACGGAGAAATTGAAATAACATCAGGTCTTGCGCCGGACGATATAGTTGTAACCAGCGGAGCCTATTTATTAAACAGCGAATATATTTTTGAGCATGGCGCCGATCCTATGGCGGGAATGAAGATGTAAATGACTTTGCATTTTAATATCCTCATTCAGCTATCTAACGGTGATGCATACACGAAAATATTTTTTTAGAAAATAGATTTTGGAAAAGAAAAATAATCAACTAAATGTCTCTCTTATTTTTTCCCAGAAAGTTTTATCATTTTTATCGGGCTTGGGTTTAAAGTTTTCACTTTGCTGCATTTGTTCCAAGGTTTGTTTTTCATCAACAGAAACATTTTGCGGCGTCCAAACATTTACATGAATGAGTTGATCACCTTTTTCATGAGAATTTATTGAAGGAAATCCTTTGCCTTTCAATCTAAATATTTTTCCGCTTTGCGTGCCTGGAGGGATTTTAATTTTAGCTCTTCCGTCAATAGTGGGCACTTCGGCATTCGTTCCGAAAACCGCATCAGGAAAGGATATGTACAAATCAAAAGCAACATTAAGCCCTTCGCGATGGAGTTGTGTATTTTGTTCTTCTTCAATTAAAATAATCAGATCACCCGGAGCGCCGCCACGCTCGCCCATATTGCCTTTGCCACTCATGCTCAATTGCATTCCTTCCTGCACTCCTGCAGGAATATCAAGCGTTACTGTTTCTTCGCCATATACTCTGCCTTCGCCCCTGCAGGTATTGCATTTATTTGTAATTACACTGCCTTCGCCATTGCAGTTGGGGCATGTTGTTACCGTTTGCATTTGCCCTAAAAAAGTATTTTGAACTCTGCGAACCTGACCGCTTCCACCGCAAGTGTTACAAGTTTGCATGCTGTTTTTATCTTTGGCTCCGGAACCACCACAAGTATTACATGCAATATATTTTTTTACCTTAATTGTTTTGGTAGTTCCTCTTGCAATCTCCTCATAGTTTACTTTAATTTTTACGCGAAGATTGCTGCCTCTTGTTCCTCTGCTTCGCGATGAACGATTGCTTCGTCCACCGCCAAAAAAACTACCGAAAACATCATCACCGAAAATATCACCAAACTGGCTGAAGATATCTTCCATGTTCATCCCATGTCCTGAAAAGCCGCCACCACGGCCAGATGCAAAAGCGCTGTGCCCAAACCTGTCGTATTGAGCACGCTTATCAGGATCGCTGAGCACTTCATAAGCTTCAGCCGCTTCTTTAAATTTTTCTTCAGCGGTGTGATCGCCGGGGTTTCTGTCGGGATGATGTTGCATCGCTACTTTGCGATATGCTTTTTTTATTTCATCTGCAGAAACTGACTTGCTTACTCCCAAAATTTCGTAATAATCTCTTTTTGATGCCATTGAACTTACCATAGAATTTATTGTGATCTGCGTAAAACCATTAACCGTTGCAGTTACCGGTTGAGGAAATATTTCTTGAATTATTTTCCTACTACCACTTTGGCAAAACGAATCAATTTATCATTTAAAAAATATCCTTTTTCAATTACGTCCACCACTTTGCCTTTTAATTTTTTATCATCAACCGGGATTTCAGTTATGGCTTCATCTTTCTCAACATCAAAATCGGTATGAAGGCTTTCCATTGCTTTTAGTCCCTGCGATTGTAATGTTTTTCTCAATTTATTAAATACAAGCTGCACTCCTTCTTTTATGTGTGCCGGATCATCGGTTTCCTGCATTTGTTTTTCAGCACGATCAGCATCATCCAAAACCTGCAACATAGAAACAATAACTTCTTTTCCGGCAGTTTGTATTAATTCAATACGTTCTTTTGAAGTGCGCCTTTTATAATTATCAAATTCGGCAAACAAACGAACATACTTATCTTTTTGTTCCTGCAATTCATCCTGAAGTTTTTTTATTTCTTCATCGGGAATAATTTCAGGAACGTCTTGCTCGGCTTCATTTTCATTATTAATTTCTTCTACTGAAAAATCAGAAGCGTTAACCTGGTTTTCAGAATCCGTATTATTTATATTTTGTTCTTTTGAGTGTTTTTTATTTTTTTCCATTTTTCAAAAATTGGCTGCAAAGGTAGCAATGTCAAACTTTTTGCCAATAACAATTATTAGACAAATTGACATTAGTAAATATGATTTAACGAAAAAATTAAGATTTGTTTTGGCTTTTAAAAATTTGGTAGTATATCATTTTCGTTTCACGCAAAGTTGCAAAGATGGCAAAGTCGGAGGTTTCTTCTTATAAACTTAGCTCCTTCGCGCCTCTGCGTGAAATAATTTTTTCAAACTGATGCACTACTAAAAATTTATATGATCTGGTTTTTTAAGAGATCACCAAAAGAATCTCTTTTTCTTATTAAGGTTGCTTTGCCATTTTTTACCAATACTTCTGCAGGCTTTAAGCGTGAATTAAAATTGGATGACATTTCAAATCCATAAGCGCCTGTATTGTAAAATACCAGATAATCCTCTTCATGAATTTCATTAATTTTTCTATCCCAGGCGAATGTATCTGTTTCGCAAATATTACCTACGATTGTATAATTTTTTTCAGCGCCGTTTTTATTGCTGATATTTTCTATGCGATGATACGAATTATAAAACATAGGCCTTATCAAATGATTGAAGCCACTATTTACACTTGCAAAAGTAGTTGCCGATGTTTCTTTTAAAACATTTACCTGCGTTACAAAATAACCCGCAGCGCTTACCAAAAATTTTCCCGGCTCAAACCATATCTGCAAATGTTTATTGCCGGGATTTGGATGATTTACGAATGCTTCATTTACTTTTTTTGCCAATAAATTAATATCGGTTTCGGTATCGCCATCTTTGTAAGGAACTTTAAAGCCACCGCCGAGATCAACAAATTCTAATTCTTTAAAATGTGGAATAATGTCAAACAAAACTTCAATGCCTTTTACAAACACATCCGCATTTTCAATATCGCTTCCGGTATGAATTTGCAAGCCGCGGATGAATAAATTATTTTGCTCAACAACAGAAATTATTTTTTCAATTTGTTCTACCGGAATACCGAATTTACTTTTATCGTGCCCGGTAGAAATTTTTATATTGCCTCCGGCTAAAATATTAGGCCGTAACCGGATACCAACCGGGTATGAATGACCGAATTTTTTTCCAAACTTTTCAAGATTAGAAAGGCTGTCAATATTAATATTAACGCTTAAATTTTTTGCTTCTTCAATTTCACTGAAAGCAATCCCGTTTGAAGTATATAAAATTTGTTGTGGGCTGAAACCTGCATGTAGCGCAAGTTTCACTTCATTAATAGAACTGCAGTCAACATGGGCGCCAATAGATTTTATAAAACGAAGTACGCTAACATTGGTTAGCGCTTTGCAGGCATAAAAAAATTTTACGTCATTATTTTTAAAAGCAGTTACCAATTTTTGGTATTGCTCTGCAATTTTTTCTGCATGATAAATATAAACAGGAGCGCCAAATTCTTTGGCGATGGCAATAAGTTGTTGATCGGATAAAATCATGCTGATAATTTGCTAATGTGAAAATATGAAAATGTGAAAATGGAAAAATCAAATATTGAAAGAAATTTTTTTGAATAAAAAATTATTCAGAAAGATTATCATTCAAAGAAGTTTCATTTTTATCATTTTCAATTTCTAAAAAATTTTCAGTTAATGGTTCTTCTGTTTCATGCATACCGGGATTTTTATTTTGTATTTTTTCAACCTTTGTGGCTTCAATAATTTCCTGGTTCAGCACTTCTTTTATTTTAGGCAAATCATCTGCGCTGTTGATACCAAAATAATCCATGAACGATTTGGAAGTGGTGTACAGTAAAGGTTTGCCGGGAGCATTTTCATTTCTTCCTGTAATTACGATTAAATCTTTTTCCAATAATTTTTGCACCGCATAATCGCAATTCACGCCGCGGATAATTTCAAGCTCCGATTTGGTTACCGGTTGTTTATAAGCAATGATAGAAAGGGTTTCGAGCGATGCAACAGAAAGTTTTTTTAAAAACTTATCTCCGTTAAGCTGCGCGATGGTTTTATGAAATTCTTTTTTAGTAAGAAATTGAAAACCGCCGCCGCTTTCGATCACTTCAAAAGAATAAAACTCCGATTGATATTTTTCCTGAATAGAATTAATAGCAACTTCAATTTGTTGTGGTGTTGCGCGTTCTTCAATAAAGCCAAGCGCATTGTTAACCAGCTCCACCAAATCAGTTACTGATAAAGGTTTTTCACTTGCAAATATTAATGCTTCTATATGTGGAGTTATTAAACTTAGTTCCATTTTTTAATTTGCTAATTCGATTATTAGCTAATATGCCAATGAAAAACATTCCGCATAATTAGCACATTGGCTAATTGACTAATTATCGAATTTAAATCTTATCCCTGCAACGCCGCCGCACCGCTTACAATTTCTGTAAGTTCTGTAGTAATAGCAGCCTGCCTTGCACGGTTGTAGCTTATTTTCAAAGTTTTTAAAAGCTCTTCTGCATTGTCAGTTGCCTTATCCATCGCTGTCATGCGGGCGCCATGCTCGCTGGCATGTGCATCTAATATTGCTTTGTACAATTGTGTGTTTAATATTTTTGGTATCAGTTCTTTTATCAGAATATTTTTATCAGGCTCAAAAATAAAATCAGCTTTCGTTTCGCCTTTTTTTCTTTCAGATTTTTTTACGGGTAAAAATTGTTCTGCAATAAATTTTTGCGTAGCAGCATTTTTAAATTCACTATACACCAGTTCAACGGCATCTACTTCTCCTTTTTCAAAAGCATCCATAGCAAACTTAGATACAGCAGCCACATGTTCAAAATTTAATTCAGAAAAAATATGCCAGTACTGATCTATCACTGCAAACTTATTTTTAGTAAAGTGCTCATATCCTTTTTTACCTAACGGAAGTATTTCAGTATTTTCTTTTCCATTAATAGCAGCATATTTTTCTCTGATTACTTGCTTTGCAAGCTTGATAAGGTTGCTATTATAACCGCCGCATAACCCCCTGTCGCTGGTAATTACAATTACCAAAACCTTGCGCACAGGGCGTTCTGTAGCAAGCGCCATGCTTACATCACCATCTGCATTGCCGGCAATATTGCTTAGCATTTCCTGCAATTTTTTTGCATAAGGCCTCATTTCAATAATAGCATCCTGCGCCCTGCGTAGTTTCGCAGCGCTCACCATTTTCATTGCTTTGGTTATTTGCTGGGTGCTCTTTACGCTTTGAATTCGGTTTCGTACTTCTTTTAATGCGCCGCTCATATTTTTTATTTAGGGCTGCAAAGTTAAGTGAAATGGTTGTATAAAATAATAGGATGCATCTTAATAAATTATCCGTCAGAATAAACATTGGGTAAAAAAAAGAATCACAAAAGTTTTATCTAATTTTGCCACCCAAAAGTTTTATTTTTTAAAGTAATCAATCATAAATGAAATTAAAGTGGTGGAAAATATTATGCATCTTGCTTTTATTTTTCACATTCATCGGAGGCTTTTTAGTAAAGGTTCCTTACATCGGAAATCTTCATGAAAGTATTCGTAATTTTTTCTTTCATGTGCCTATGTGGTTTGGGCAAATTGCGCTGTTAACATTATCACTAATTTATTCTATTGCTTTTTTGCGCACACAAAATATAAAGCATGATATTTATGCATCGGAGTTTGCTAAAACCGGAATTGTTTTTGGAATTTTAGGTTTAATCACGGGATCAATTTGGGCTACTTATACATGGGGCGAGCCGTGGAGCAACGACCCTAAACAAATTGCTGCGGCAATTGCCATACTTATTTATCTGGCTTACGTTGTGTTGAGAAGCTCTATGAATGATATAGATAAAAAAGCACGCATCAGCGCGGTGTATAATATTTTTGCCTATTTTATTTATATACCATTAATAATGATCTTGCCCCGGCTGGTACAATCGCTTCATCCCGGCGGAATGGAAGGCGCCAAAGGAGGCGGCAATCCTGCACTTGGCGGCGATAGCCTTGATGCTGCCATGCGAATGATTTTCTGGCCGGCGGTATTGGGCTGGATACTTTTAGGCGTTTGGATCAGTAATCTTAAAATACGATTAAATAAGATTTCTTATAAAAATTTGATGAATGAATAAAATATATTTTTTAAAGCGTTTATGCGCTACCGTTATATTTACTTTTTTTAGTGCCGTTTTGTTTGCTCAGTCGGATGGCGATTCTTCATCGCCCAATGTAAATTCAATTATGCGAAGCCATGATAAAATTTATGTTGTAATGGCCGTGTGCCTTACCATTCTCGTTGTTCTTTTTTTATATCTTATAAGAATTGATATGAAAGTTTCAAAAAAAGAAAATGCATCTTAATTTTCATTAAAAAAATAAATTCTAAGTTTGATGCATCAATTAAATAAAATTTTATTTTATGGCTACGGTTGTACCCTATAGTTTTTTCCAGAATGTTGAAAGAAGTTTTGATAAAGCCGCCATCTTCACCAGTTGGGATCCCGGTATTTTACAACAAATAAAACAATGCAACAGTGTATATCAAATGCGTTTTCCCATAAAAAGAGAAAGCGGAGAAATAGTTACCATTGAAGCGTATCGTGTGCAACATTCGCATCACAAAACTCCATGCAAGGGCGGTATTCGTTTTAGCCTTGCAGTAAACCAGGATGAAGTAATGGCACTTGCAGCGCTTATGACATTCAAGTGTGCTATTGTAAACGTTCCTTTTGGCGGCGCTAAAGGAGGCATTAAAATTAATCCGCGTGAATACACCGCTTATGAATTGGAAAAAATCACCCGCCGTTATACCGCAGAATTAATTAAGAAAAATTTTATCGGCCCCGGTACCGATGTGCCTGCCCCCGATTATGGAACAGGTGAAAGAGAAATGGCCTGGATACTCGATACATACGTTGCCATGCATCCAGGAGAGATAGATGCAGCGGGATGTGTAACCGGAAAGCCTGTAAGCCAGGGCGGCGTTCGTGGAAGAAGAGAAGCAACAGGATTGGGTGTGTTTTATGGATTAAGCGAAGTATGCAATATGCTATCGGTTATGGAAAAACTTGGGCTAAAAACCGGAGTAAAAGGAAAACGAATTTGTGTGCAAGGATTAGGCAATGTGGGTTATCACACGGCTTTATTTTTTCAACAGGCTGGGGCTATAATAGTTGGCCTTGCAGAATACGAAGGTTCTATTTGCAGTAAAGATGGTCTGGATGTAGATAAAGTATTAGCGCACCGCGCCAAAACCGGTTCCATACTGGATTTCCCGGGCGCTGAAAATTTTGCAAAAAATAGCGATGCATTGGAAATGGAATGTGATATTTTAATTCCGGCGGCTTTGGAAAATGTTATTAATGGTGGAAATGCATCGCGGGTAAAAGCAAAAATAATCGGCGAAGCAGCTAACGGCCCGCTTACTCCTGAAGCAGATGAAATTTTAAATTTAAAAGGATCTTTAATTGTGCCGGATATGTATCTGAATGCCGGCGGCGTTACCGTAAGTTATTTTGAATGGTTGAAAAACCTTAGTCATGTGCGTTATGGAAGACTTGAAAAAAGATTTACCGAAAATATGAATCATCATATTCTTGGCCAGCT
>JAICZH010000192.1 GCA_025933775.1 Chitinophagaceae bacterium | reverse complement strand
GTTTTACAGCACGTTACTTCATTTGAGAAAAAAAGATCCCGCGCTTGCTGCAGATGCGTCTTATAAAAAACTGGCAACAGGAAATGATGCAGCCATTTTTGCTTATGTAAGGGAAAAGGCTGCGCATAAAATTGCTGTGATCTTAAATCTCTCAAACCAGCCACAGCGCTTTACTATAGAAGACAAATCCATTTATGGATATCCGTTAAATATTTTTTTAGGAGTAAAAGAAAAAGTAAATGCAACCCATGTATTTAGTATTGAGCCGTGGGGTTTTATTGTGTATGAGTATTGAGAAAAGAATGAAGCAAGAATGACTTACTTATTTCCTGTGATCAATCCTGATCTTCCTGAATCTGAATTTGGCAGAATAGGGTAAATGTCATCTATAGGGTATCTGATCTGGCCCCACTGAGAATAATTCATAATGATTAGTATCTAATTTCTTATAATGAAAGAAGTCGGCCATTTGTTTTGAGTTTTTCTCATATCGTCAATATCAAAAATATATATTCGAAAATTTATAAAAACGTTTTAAGTTAAATATGGTTTATATCACTTCACCATACTCTTTATCTCCTGCAATTTTAATAAAGCTTCTACCGGAGTTAAACGGTTGATATCAACCGCTTCAAGAATTTTTCTGATTTCTTCAAATGCCTGTGATTGTGCATCAAATATGCTTAATTGCAATTGTGGCGCAGTTAATTTTTTTAAATTTTCTTTTATACTTTTTTGTTTTTTATTTTTTTCTTCTGTGCCTTCCGTTATATTTTCATCTACATTTTTTGATTCCAATTGTTTTAAAATTTCATTGGCCCGCTCAATCAATGTTGGCGGCATTCCGGCCATTTTTGCTACATGAATACCAAAACTATGTGTACTTCCGCCAGATGATAATTTTCTTAAAAAAATAATTTTATTTCCAGATTCTTTATGAGTGATGTGAAAATTTTTTACTCTGTCAAATTTATTTTCCAATTCATTCAGCTCATGATAATGCGTAGCGAATAAAGTTTTGGGCATTGATGCAGATTTTTGCAAATGCTCTACAATGCTCCATGCAATTGAAATGCCATCGTATGTAGAGGTGCCTCTGCCAATTTCATCCAATAAAATCAAACTTCGTGAAGTAATATTATTAATGATGCTCGCGGTTTCATTCATCTCCACCATGAAAGTACTTTCACCGCTGCTGAGATTATCATTGGCGCCAACTCGTGTAAAAATTTTATCCGTTAATGGAATCTTTGCGTCATCAGCAGAAACAAAACTTCCCATGTGCGCCATTAAAGTGATCAATGCAGTTTGCCGCAGCACAGCGCTTTTACCACTCATGTTTGGCCCGGTTAAAATAATTATTTGTTGTAATTGCGGATCTAAAAAAATATCATTAGGAATAAAACTTTCTCCCTGTGGCAAATTTCTTTCAATTACAGGATGACGGCTGTTTTTTAATTCAAGTTCATAACCATTATGGAGCAAAGGTTTTTTATATTTAAAATGTATTGCATTGTTCGCAAAGCAAGTAATACAATCCAACACCGCCAGCACATGGCCATTTAATTGCATGGGCGCAATATAATCCTGCAACTCATTTAACAGTTGTTCGAATAGCTGCAATTCAAGCAGAAGAATTTTATCTTCGGCGCCCATAATTTTTTCTTCATATTCTTTTAGTTCAGGAGTTATATATCTTTCAGCATTGGTGAGCGTTTGCTT
>JAICZH010000102.1 GCA_025933775.1 Chitinophagaceae bacterium | reverse complement strand
GAACGACAATATTTATAAGTGTTACACAATTGTGGGTGGCAATACATGCAGGCATTGTAATAGCATTTGTATAAAGCATGGAAAGATTAATAATCGCCAAAGATACAAGTGCAAAGGTTGCAGTAAAACATTTATGAGCAACTATAAAAACAATGCATGCCTTGCCGGCATCAATACTTCTATTACAGGGCTTCTTAAAGAGGGATGTGGCATTCGCAGCATCTCAAGACTTTTAAGGATGTCAAGTACTACAGTATTAAAACGAATTATATTAATAGCTAAAAAAATCAGTAAGCCGGTTATATCATTCAATAAAACTTATGAAGTAGATGAAATGCGAACGTTTTATAAAAGTAAAAAAAGATTGCTTTGGATTGTGTATGCTTTTCGCCGGGATACTAAGTCGGTTACAGATTTTGTAGTAGGTACACGAACCATTAAAACATTGCAAAGAGTTATTGATACAATACTATTATCTAATCCAAACAATATCTGTACAGATAAACTTCATTTGTATAAGTCATCATTCCTGAAAACATTCATCAATCAAAAAAATATAGCACTAATCATATTGAAAGAAAAAATCTGAGCCTTCGCACTCATTTAAAAAGATTAACCAGAAGAACGATTTGTTATTCTAAAAGTATGGCTATATTAGTTGCGTGTTTAAAAATTTATTTTTGGCTTTGATATTACCCCTGTGTCGGCGCAAGCATCAGCTTATGCCCGATAAGAACAATAAAATATCACATTAGGTAGTTTGTATTATTCTTTGAAATAAAATTTTAAAACTTAGGGCATGGAATTCCCTTTGAACCTGCCGGTTTTTTTACATAAATCAATGAAATCTCCATTCCACCGCGGCTTTGCGAGCCGGCCTTTAAACTTGAAATATTAATATCGTAAGTGGCGCCAATTCTCATTCCGGCAAATTCTAATCCGAGGTAAGGAATCACAGCATCATTTAACCGGTACCACAGTCCTGCATATACATTGGTGGGGTTATCATTTTGGTCATCAACAGAAGCAGCTAATGCACCGCCAATCACGGTTTCAGTGGCTTTGTTTTGATATTGATAAATACCGCTGGTATGTAAAGTAAGCATGCCAGAAACAGGAAAATATCCGACGGCGCTAATAGTGGTTCGTGGTGAAACATTCCAACCGCCACCCTGAAAACTTTCTTTGGGCCTGTTGATATGATACATGGATGCGCCTACATAAAAATTATTGTTTTCGTTTGTGGAGCTGGTATATATTAATCCTGCATTTACATCAAGATAATTTATATTAAGATTATCATTATTAAAAACTTCCTGCGTAACGCCGGTAAAACCAAACGGAGTAAGTTGATCTGCAAATTTTAAATTTTGTACATCAAGTCTTTTTTGTCCATACGTACCCTGAAAACCAAGCCCCAATTGCTGAAAGCCGTCTTCATCCAAAGATTTATGATATGCGGTTGAAATTCCAATATAATTATTGGTAAGAACTCCGCCGCCGGCTTTATCGGTTAAAGCTAAAATTCCCCATCCCCATGTATCATAATCCGGAAGATGATTTTTCAAAACAGGAAAATCAACACTTAAAGTAGAGGTAGTAAAAACATTATTAAACGCCGGCCATTGATTGCGATAATTGCCCGCTATGCGAAGGGTTCCATCAAACTTTCCTGTTAACGCAGGGTTTAATGTAAGTGGTGATGCAAAGAATTGAGAGAAATGCGGATCCTGCGCATCAGCAAAAAAACCAATGATTAAAAGGAAAGTCAAAAGATGCAATTTAGTTTTCATTACAGGCAATTTTTCCAATAAATAAAGATAGTGGATATTTTGATTAATAGTAAGAGGTTTTTGGTTGCGGGGTTAAAGCCATCTGGTTACAGTATTCGGGTTATAGGTTTAGAGTTAAGAGCAATTCCTAAACTTATAACTTATAAACTTTTCAACTTTTCTAAACAAGTAACCTGCAACCCGCCTCACATCTGCACTTTCACTCCATAAGCTAAATCACCTGCATCGCCAAGGCCCGGTACAATATAACCTTTCGCTGTTAATTCATCATCAATATCGCCACACCAAATCATGGCTTTTGGTTCGGCCCGCAATACATATTCAATACCCACGGTGCAAGCCAATGCGCATACAATATGTATTTCAGACGGATTGCCTTCTTCGCGAATAAATTGAATTGTTTTTACCAACGAAGATCCTGTGGCAAGCATCGGGTCAGAAATTATTACTACCCGATCTTCCATATCGGGGCAACTGATATAATCAAGACTAATGTCAAAACTGCCGTCAGCATTATGTTTGCGATAAGCGCTGATAAAAGCATTATCGGCTTTATCAAAATAATTCAGCAAGCCAGTATGCATGGCAAGCCCTGCTCTTAAGATGGTTGCCAATACAGGTTGCTTGTCCATTACCTTGCAAACAGATGTTCCTAATGGAGTAGTGATTTCTTTTTCTACCCATGATAATTTTTTGCTGATCTCATAAGCGCTTACCTCGCCAATCTTCTCCAAATTTTTGCGGAAACGCATCCGGTCTTGTTGTATGTCAACATCTCTCAGTTCGCTTAGCCAGTTATTGATCAGCGAATATTCATCGCTAAGATTAATTACCATATTCACGTTTTAAAAATCCTATCAAAAATGTTACCAATACTTAAAGTTATAAATTTGAACAAATCTAAAATTTTAATCTGGCAATTTTAAATTGTATTAAATGATTTATAAAGCAATCGGAATAATGAGCGGCAGCTCGCTCGATGGTTTGGATATTGTATTTGCTGCATTTCAGGAAATTGCCGGCAAATGGAGTTATGAAATAATATCATCGGCATGTATATCGTATGAAAAAATTTGGGAACAAAATTTAAGAAACGCTGAAACATTATTTGCAAAAGAATATTTTTTATTACACACAAAATATGGTGAATATATCGGGCAAAAAAGTAATGAATTTATTGATGAAAAAAAATTGCATCACCAGGTAAATTTAATATGTTCTCACGGACACACTACTTTTCACTTACCCAAAAAAAAGATGACGCATCAACTCGGTGATGGCGCTGCAATTGCTGCCAAAACGCAACTGCCAGTAGTAACCGATCTTCGCTCAATGGATGTTGCCTTTGGCGGCGAAGGTGCGCCAATAGTGCCTTTGGGTGAAAAATTATTATTTAATGATTATCATTATTTTTTAAATATCGGTGGCATTGCCAATATTTCTGCTAATAAAGAAAATGGAATTATTGCTTTTGATGTATGCGCTGCCAACCGGGTTTTAAATATGCTTGCCAATGAAAAAGGTATGGCTTATGATGATAAAGGATTGCTATGCTCACGGGGACGCATACACGAAGATTTATTAAAAAAATTAAATGAACTAAAATATTATCAGCTTTCATATCCGAAATCATTGGCCAATAGTTTTGGAATTGAGATAGTGTATCCGCTCATCAAATCATTTCATATAAGTATTGAAGATGCTTTGCGCACTTATGCCGAACATATATGTATTCAAATAAAAACCTGCCTGACGGACAGGCAGGATTCACTTCGTAAATTTAAAAATGAAGATGCGAAAAAATTATTTATAACCGGCGGCGGCGCTTTTAATAATTTTTTAATTGAACGGCTTCAAAAAAATTTGGAGGAAATAAATTTTGAAATTTTTATTCCACAAGATGATGTGGTAAAATATAAAGAAGCGCTTATCATGGCATTCCTGGGCGTGCTGCGATGGAGAGAACAATATACAGTTCTTTCTTCAGTAACCGGCGCAACCCGCAATAGCATTGGCGGCGCATTATGGCTTGGAACGGAAGCGTAATTGATAAAAAAATATTTTGTAAAAAAAATCTGCAACAAAAAAAGCGATACTGAACAATAGTATCGCTTACATTTTTTTTTATAAATTTTTTACCAGGCTTTTTTAGCCACTCCATCTTTCACAGCCTGTAATGCTTTTTCTTCACTGAGCATGGTTGTCATTTTATTTCCTTTGCCATCATCGCCTTGCGCCATATAGCCGCCACGTGAAGTTTTAGTTATTACTGCATTTTGCATTGGTACATTTTTTTCTTTCGTTTTCATGCAATAAGCTGTTATCATTTTTGACATATTAATTGGTTTTATAGTTTAAAAAAGGTAGTTACAAAAAACTCACTGTGTTTCAAATGTAGTAATTTATACGTATTTAGGCGTATAATATTTCCACACATAATCCACTATTTAATTTTGCAAAGAATTTTTAAATTTCAATAAGTTGAGTTTTAGTGTATATTTTAAATACATCTCATAAGAATATTCGAGCCCTGTTCCGCTCGAAATGTGTTCTATAAAATCTTTGTAAGGAATAATTCTGAAATCGAAATGCACATTCTTAAAAATTTCTTTATCATAAATAAAACTGGCTATTAAAAGTTCGCGATGTTTTTCTACAAGGCCGGGATATTTTTCTGAAACCGATTGAAACAGGGCCATTCCCCGCGGGGCAATGTAACCCTCGCCATTCCAGTATCTCAGGTCTATCCCTACATTTTTAAAATCGAATAACAAATGCGACAGAAAAGCATTTCCTTCTTTAAATGGCTGCAACTTTTGGCCCGAAATATCTTTATAGTTTACATAATAATTTTCAAAAACAATTCGCTTTAGTAAGCGATGATCTATTTTAAAAGTTATGGATGGTCCAAAGGCCGAATTAACTATTGATTGCAAAGGCGTGTGCAGGCTGTCGTACTGGCCTCCTTTGTGAGAATACAACATTTGCAAAGGAAGCGCAAGATTAAATTTTTTATTATTGATAATATTTAATCTCGCAGCATATCCAATATCAAACTGTTCTTTAAAATCATCTCCCGGGTGAATAGCTCTACGCCAGTTGATAAAAAAATCATGCGTGTAAGGTTTGGTATCTACTTTAAATTGAAATCCATTTTCCAATCTTTCATTAATTAATATTTTATAATCATAAATGGGTTCAATGTATCCATGATTTATATTTCCTTCGAGCGTACCGATAATAAATGATGAATGCTTCGCTTTATATTTTACAGTAAATGTGGGATCAACCGAAGTGTAATGCGGCCTTCCAAATTCTTTTTGCAAATAAATTCCACCTTTTATTATAAGCTTTGGCGAAATTTGATATTCTATTTCAGGAATTAATTCATAACCAAATAAAGTGCCGCTGAGCGGAATGTTTCCAAACCATTCTGTATTATTTATATAATTTAAATTGTATAAATTAAAAGACAATTGCTGGCTGTCTGCTGCATTGATGATGGTTTCACTTTTAAAAGTTGGATAATCAACCTGGGCTTTTACCTGAAGAGTTGTTATTATTAAAAAAAAAGTAAGAATTTTTTTGGTACCCGTTTTCATGAATGGAACAGTTAAACAATTTGAGATGCAATATTACAGCTATGCTTTTAAAAAAAATATTTATGAAAGTAATGCGAATGTAACTTTATAAATAATGCACAACTACAAATCTATTTGCACTCCTCCATTTACATTAAAACCTTTTGTTGTATATCCTCTTGTTACAAAATATTTTTGATTGGTTATATTTTGTGCTTCAATAAAAACATTCAGGTTACTATTGAATTTATATCGCCCGTAAAAATCCAAAGTATAATAAGCATTTAATTGATACGGTGCTGCCATGTACTGCGGCTCCAGGGCTTTGCTTACTGTTTTTAAATGGGTTGATAAATAAATATTTTTTGAAACATTATAATTCAAAGAAAGATTTAAAATATTTTTTGGCCTTTTATATAAATTAAAAAATGAAGTGTCTTTACCCGGAGAATTTTGTGTGGTTATTTTTCCATTTACAAAAGTATAATTTGCAACTGCTGAAAATTGTGGCGTAAAATGTATCATAACTTCTGTTTCTATTCCATAATCATGCTGCTTATCGCCATTCATGTATTTGCTTGCAAAAGTGTTGGGATCAGTATAAAATAAAAAAATATCTTTCCCATTTCTTACAAAACCGGTAATTCTTGCATTTATATTTTCAGAAAAATATTGAACGCCTGTTTCATAACTGGTAGTTATTTCAGGTTTTAAATTTTTATTTCCATATTCTGAATACAATTGATATAAAGAAGGAACCCGATAGCCTGAAGAAACATTTGCATAAATTTTATAATGATTTTTTATAAAGAAAAATGGATTGATTGAATAAGTAAAATTATTTCCATAAATGCTGTGATGATTCCATCTTCCGCCTGCATCAACATTCAATCCTTTTGTTGATTTAAAATATAATGAGGTATATCCGCTGAATTGATTTGTATGAGCGCTGTCTGAAGAAATCGGCAATGAAGGAAAACCGTAATCGGGAATATAAATGTATAGTTGATCGGTTTTCGTTTGCCTGTAATCCACGCCGGCAAGCAGTTCTATGCGTTTGCTTAAATTGAAGCTCGTATAAATTTCAGCAAAATTTTCTGTGCCGTTATATTTTCCTTTCTGATAATTTGAATAAATATTTGTGTATAAAGAATCATCAATAAAATTTCTATTAAAGCGATTATAATAATATTGAATTTTTATAAAACCTTTGTTTAATTTATAATCAATCGTTGTTCCTGCTATAATATTATTGTTGTGATAAGTATAATCTTTATCATCAATAAAGGCGCCGGCATCAATGTCTGCATGGTTGTTATTGTATTTGCCAAAAAATTTTACATTAATTTTTTTCAATGGTTTAAAATTGTAATTGAGTTGAAAAACATCCTGGTTAAATCCGTCTTTATCAAAATTATTTTTTCCGGTAGAATCATAAGCAGATGAAAAACCTTTACTATATATTTTATTGTAAGAAACAAAATACGTTTGCCCATGACCCTTAGTTCCGCTTATTGAAACGCTTCCTTTATACGTATTGTAACTTCCTGCAGAAAGATTGATGTTTAAATTAAAGGGTTTTTTTTCTCCTTTTTTTGTAATGATATTAATAACTCCTGCCACTGCATCTGAGCCATACAACGTAGATTGAGCGCCTTTAAGAATTTCAATTTTTTCAATATTATTTAAGGCAATATTATTTAAGTCAAATTCACTGGTAACACCTGATGCATCGTACAATGGAATTCCATCAATCATAATTAATGTATTTTCCGAATTGGCGCCGCGTGTATAAACTGTTTGATTTGTTCCTAAATTATTATCAGCGCCATTAATAATTAATCCGACTTGCTCATTTAAAACTTCGGGCAAAGATTTTCCAAAACTTTTTTGTAACTGGTCTTGTGTAATGATGGTTACAACCTTTCCCGTTTCACTTTGTTTTTGCGGAAATTTGTTTGCTGTTACAATTACTTCATCAAGTGTTTTAATGGTTGTGTCCTGCAATGTTTGCGCCTGCGCATAGCTGCTGAAAATTACAGCAGCCACAATAAAAATTTGTTTTTTCATTTTTATGAAATTTTTTTTGTGACTGCTTTCGAAATAAAAAAAGAAAGAAATATAAATGCTTTGCAGCGTTTACATTCTATGCCTTTCACCCGAAAGCTTTGAAATGTTTTTTAATTGAATTGGCAGGTCTTCTGGCTTTACGTTTGCTTCACCTTCCCGTTCTTTAAAAGAACAGTGGTGTGAGAGAAGCGCCCTTCTTCTTCCTCCCTTCGGGAGGCCAGGTGGGCCGTTTTTACAGCTACGGGGATAGCTTCCGCTTTTCACGGAATTCCCATTTTAATTCCATTGCGATATTATCGCAACATGAAACCAATTTCGATGCAAATGTAAAAGGAAGAAAATGGGAAATCAAAAAAATAATTTTTGGAAGATTTTTGGATGACTAACTTGTGGCTAAAGCCCTCTTGAATTTGAATTTATTGCCGTGCGCTTAAGCGCACGGCGATTGAAAATTGCAAATATTTCGTTGCGCCGAAAACATGGACTGCTTTGTGGCTTCAGAAAATTAAAAAGAAATCATTTATTTACATTTGGGTCATGGTCAAAAATTTTTGGACAAAAGATGAACTAATTGTTTCATTAAATCTTTATTTAAAATTGCCATTTGGCAAATTACATCATCGAACAAAAGAAATAATTGAACTTGCAAAAATTATTGGGAGAACACCGGATGCAGTCGCAATGCGGCTAAACAATTTTGCAAGTGTTGATCCTTATCATCGGCAAAGAGGGATTGTTGGATTGACTGGAGGCAGAAAGCAAGTTGAACCAATCTGGAATGAATTTGTCCATAACAAAGAAAAGTTGCTTTTTGAAAGTGAAAAAATTCTTGCAGAGTATCAGGGAAAAACTATTGAAACAAAATTCAAAGACATTTTGAAAGGAACTGAAAATTTAAAAGGTGAAATAAAAATTCGTGAGGTAAAAATCAGAGTAAATCAGAATACTTTTCGCCAAATAGTTTTAGTAAACTATTCTTCAAAGTGTGCAATTAGCGGAATTGATGTGCCTGAGTTATTAATTGCAAGTCATATTTTACCCTGGTCAAAACATGAGGAGGAAAGATTGAATCCACAGAATGGAATTTGTCTTTCGCCATTATATGATAAATGTTTTGACAAATCTTTAATTGGAATTGATGCGGATTACAAAATTCATCTCTCTAAATTTTTGAAAGAGAAAAACAGTCAACCATATTTTGAAAAAACCTTTAATGATTTAGATGGGAAAAAAATAAATCTTCCACTTAAATTTCTTCCAAAAAAAGAATTTCTTGATGTTCAGTTTTCGATTTTCAAAAAACAAAACAATTAGAAAATATTTCAAGCCAGAGAAATAAATTCAGGTTTTATTCAAAAGGTATTTTGCTAAACGTTCCAGCAAATTTTTATGCAGTGCAGATTCAATTTTACCAATACTTCCGGGAATTTCTTTATTAGGTATTACAGCAAGAAAACCTAATCGTATTATCGAGGATTGACGTAATCCTGTTTGAATAAAATTATTGCTTTTTTCATCAATTAATTCATCGAAATCTTTTATAGCCCGGTAATTGTTTTCTCTAAAACAACGAAATGAATCAAACTAAGATTAACATTAATAAGGTAAATTTGCTGTAGCGATATTATTGTAAATTTATTTTCAATCATAAAAAATCATTATGAAAGCAGAGTTCACTGCAATTATCGAAAGCGCTCCGGAAGGTGGTTATTGGGCCATTTGTCCTGAAGTACCCGGCGCCAATGGGCAGGGCGAAACAATTGAAGAAACAAAGCTCAATTTAATTGAAGCAATTGAATTAATATTTGAGGATAGAAAAGAAGATATCCTAAGGGGACTCCCAGATGATGCGATTCAGCAAACAATACTAATAGGATGAAAAAACGCGATTTAGAGAAACGGCTTCGCATTGCCGGATGTTTTTTGAAACGCGAAGGCGGCAATCATTCTATCTGGATGAACCCAAAGAATGGAGTTACAGAAGCAGTTCCAAGACACAGCGAAATTAAAGAACCATTAGCAAAGAAAATTTTGAAACGACTTGATGCACAATAAAGTCAAAATACCAAGACACCAAAGAAAATTTTTCACCGCTTATCAAACTGAAAACTTACACCCCCATAATAATTTCTTCCGGGAGCAAGGTTGTAATAGCGGCCGGCAGCGGCATTGATGTCATTTCCCAAACTGTATTTTTCATTAAAAATATTGTCGGCGCCGGTAAATAATTCCCATTGTATTTTTTTTAATGATGAAGATTTGTAACCAAGCCTTGCGCCAAGCAAGTTGTAACCTAATGCATAAGCGCTGTTCGCATCATTCAAGGCAATACGGCTGCTATAAAAAAAGTTTGTATTAATGTATAATCCGGTTTTTGTATTTACGTCAATGCCTGCAGTAAAAGTTTCCGGAGCAACGCCGGGGATTTTTTTGCCGCCATAATCCGTTCCTGATTCTTTGTAAACATCATAATGAAAATTGTTCCAGGTATTACTAACGGTGATGCGTACACGATTTAAAAAATTTGTTTCATTATCAATTAAATTATAAGAAACAAATGTTTCAATTCCGTTTTGATTTGCAGAGCCTGCATTATCAAAATAATCGGCGCCGCTGGAATTTTGCAATTGAACAATTGCATTTTTTAATCTGTAAAAAAAAGCATTTACATCAAAATATAATTTATTGTTCAGCAAACTTCCTTTTGCCCCCAATTCATAATCCATGCCGCTTTCAGCCTGCAATAAAGTGTTGAATACATTTGTTGAAGGCAATAATTCTGAAACTGTTGGTGAAGAAAAACCTTTTGCAATACTTCCATAAAAAGAAACATTTTTATTAATCTCTTTCAGCAATGCAACACGCGGAGTAAATTCATTATTAAAATGGCGTATCTCATGTGTTGGCGGTGTATCGGAAAGTTGCGTAAAATTTAAACCAAATTTATT
>JAICZH010000034.1 GCA_025933775.1 Chitinophagaceae bacterium | reverse complement strand
TCTTTGGCGTATGGCCCTAATGCAGTTCGCGATAACAATGGAAATATTGTTATTCCCGCAAATTCTTTTTTAAAATTTGATATTACACTTGAAGACGTTCAATAGTTTTTTTGGAAAATATTACAGGTTTTAATAAATTATTAAACCCTTTGTCTTAGGCTAAATAATTTTTTTGTACAATGTTTTTATTAAATGCTAAGAAACCATCAATTTTTCGATAGCCGTTGATCTTTATGCCAATAATAAATACAAATTATTCGTGCCAATTAGTGTAATGCGTGGCTGAATATCCTTTTACATAACTTTGTTTTGTAAAAAAAAATAATTGAGCCACGAAGCCATTTCTGTTTTTGATATGTTTAAAATAGGCGTAGGGCCGTCGAGCAGCCATACGCTTGGGCCGTGGCGCGCTGCAAATCTTTTTTTAAATTCTCTTCAGCAAAAAAATTTATTAGATAAAGTAATTAGTTTAGAAATTTTACTTTATGGTTCGCTTGCAAAAACCGGCAAAGGACATGGCACCGATATAGCCGTACAGCTTGGCTTATGTGGCGAAGATCCCGTAATATTTGATGTAAATAAGATTGATGCTACCATTAATGATATTAATCAAAAGAAAAAATTAATGTTGAATGGTAAATATGAAATTGATTTTGATCCGGCAGAAGACATAGAATTTTTATTTACCGAAACATTGCCGTATCATCCAAACGCACTTACTTTTTTAGCGGCATTAAACAATGATGAGCATATTGCAGAAACGTATTATTCAGTGGGCGGCGGCTTTGTACAAAAAGAAGGGGAACAATTAAATGATGAGAGCAATGTAATACTTCCTTTTCCTATAAATGATGCAGATGATTTGCTGCATTGGTGCATGAAAACCGGAATGAGCATAAGTGAAGTGGTTATGGAAAATGAAAACGCATGGAGAAGTGAAGCAAACTCACGGTTACGCCTACTCGAAATTTGGAGTGTGATGAAACAATCTATTTTTTTAGGCTGTCATACCGAAGGCTTGCTTCCCGGCGGATTGAATGTAAAAAGAAGAGCATCGGCTTTAAATAAAAAATTATTAAAAAATGAATCGTATAATGATTGTGATTCATGGTTTAAAAAAATAAAAGAAGGCGGCAATAATTTTAAATATACACTGGATTGGGTAAGTTGTTTTGCCCTCGCAGTGAATGAACAAAATGCTTCTTTCGGAAGAGTAGTTACCGCGCCAACGAATGGCGCTGCAGGTGTAGTGCCTGCTGTGCTTGCTTATTATGTTATTTTTTGTGATGGAAACGATCCCGATAGCAATCCGGATAAAATCATTCAGTTTCTATTAACGGCATCAGAGATTGGAAGCATATTTAAAAAAGGCGCAACTATTTCAGCAGCGATGGGCGGTTGCCAGGCAGAGATTGGTGTTTCATCTTCAATGGCTGCAGCAGCATTAACCGAATGTTTTGGCGGCACACAACGCCAGGCATTAATGGCTGCTGAAATTGCTATGGAACATCATCTTGGTATGACGTGCGATCCGATAAATGGATTGGTACAAATTCCCTGCATTGAAAGAAATACGATGGGCGCCATAAAAGCTATAACTGCCTGCCAGCTTGCATTACAGAGCGCTCCTGATTATGCAAAAGTAAGTTTGGACAATGTAATAAAAACCATGTGGAACACTGCGTTGGACATGAATAATAAATATAAAGAAACAGCAGATGGCGGATTAGCGATTAATGTTCCATTGAGCCTGAGTGAATGCTAAACAAGATTGCCAACTTTTTAAAAGTTGCAACTTTCAAAGATGATAAATCATTAAATTGCCTCTGATGAAATTCAGGATAAATAAATGCGATTAATTTCCCAACCGCCAAAACGCTGGCTCAGCAAAGCTTTCTTAAAACAACGTCCTTTACGAAGCGACATGGATTTATTTAAGAAAGAATTAAATCACTTACTGCAATGCATAGACGCAAATGAAACAGAAGAATTTCATAAAAATCTTGTGAGCGATTTTCTTAAAAAAGCCATTTATCATCATAATTATTTTATCAATACCAAAGGCAGGCAAGACCTGGTTATTCATAATGGCAAAGAAAATAAAAGCAGCGTTGGCGTAATTATTGAAGCCAAACGACCGCAAAACAAAACCGATTGGATCAGCGCAGAAAACTCCAACAGCAAAGCATTACAGGAATTAGTTCTCTATTATTTGCGTGAGCGGATTGAATGCAACAATATTGATGTAAAATATTTAATTGCTACCAACATTAATGAATGGTACATTATTGAAGCAAAATATTTTGAAAATATTTTTTACCACAATAAAAAATTTGTAAAAGATTATGAAGAATGGCGCGATGGAAAAAAAGTAACCAAAGACACCAGCTTATTTTATAATGAAATTGCAAAACCTTTTATTGAAAATGTACAAGATGAAATTCCCTGCACTTATTTCAACATACAGCATTATGTAAATGCGCTGAAAAATGATGATAAAGAAGATGATAAAAACCTGATTGCTTTATTAAAAATTCTTTCGCCTCAGCATTTATTAAAAATTCCATTTGCCAGCGACAGCAATGAACTGGATGATAAATTTTATAAAGAATTACTGCACATCATTGGGCTGGAAGAAGCCAAAGAAGGAAGTAAAAATATTATCCGCAGAAAGTTGAATAATAAATATGCTGCTTCTCTTTTAGAACTGTCAATAAAAAAATTAAAAACAAAAGGCATTCATAAAATCGGCGATGTAAAAGCTTTTGGAAACACGGAAGATGAACAATATTTCAACATTGCGCTCGAGCTTTGCATTACATGGATCAACCGGATTTTATTTTTAAAATTATTAGAAGGACAATTATTAAGCTATCATAAAGGCAATGCGGCTTACCGTTTTTTAAATTCAAAAATGATTGCTGATTTTGATGAACTGTTCAATCTTTTTCATAATGTATTGGCCGTTGACATTAGCAATCGCGAAGAATTTTTACAAAAAAAATATCAACTCGTTCCTTACTTAAACAGTTCGCTTTTTGAAATAAGCGAATTGGAAGACGTAACTATTTGCATTGATTCTTTAGATAACGCAGAAACGCTGAAATACAATAGCAGCAGCATTTTAAAGGAACACAAAAAGAAAAATGAACCCTTAACCACACTCAATTATTTATTTCAATTTCTGGATGCTTACGACTTTGCGAGCGAAGGTGCCGAAGATATTCAGGAAGATAATAAGCCGCTGATAAATGCTTCTGTTCTCGGAAAAGTTTTTGAAAAAATAAATGGTTATAAAGACGGCTCTGTTTATACGCCGGGTTTTATTACGATGTACATGTGCCGGCAATCTATCCGAATGGCCTTTATTCAAAAAATAAATGAGCGCATGATTGCCGGCGGGCATCAAAACTGGAAAAATCTTGAAACCATTACCGATGTGTATAACCAAATAGGCGTGCGCATAGGCATACAAAGTGTGAATGAAGTAATCAACAACATGAAAATATGCGACCCTGCCGTGGGTTCAGGGCATTTTTTAGTTTCGGCATTAAATGAAATGATTGCTATAAAAAGCGAGCTGGGCGTATTGATTGATAAAACAGGCAAAAGAATAAAGCACCGCATTGAAGTAGAAAATGATGAGCTGTATATTACTGATGAAGACGGAGAAATTTTTAATTACATTCCTGCAAACAAAGAATCGCAACGAGTGCAGGAAACATTGTTTCATGAAAAGCAAACCATTATTGAAAACTGTTTGTTTGGCGTTGACATTAACTCCAACTCTGTAAAAATTTGCCGCCTTAGATTATGGATTGAGTTATTAAAAAGTTCTTACTATAAAGCCGGGTCTTTTAAAGTCTCCTCCTTCGCGGGAGATTTAGAGAGGGCTTTGGAAACACTTCCCAACATTGACATTAATATAAAATGCGGCAATAGCCTTATAAGCAGGTTCGCGCTGGATGCGGATTTGAGCAAAGCGCTGAAGAGTATAAAATATAATATTGAAATGTATCGCGGCTTTGTGGCAGATTATAAAAATGAAAAAAACCGTGAAGTAAAAAGAGGTTTGCAAAAAATAATTGACAGCATTAAAGCAGATTTCAGAACCAGCATTTCTCAATCAAATCCTAAAAAGAAACGATTGGATAAATTATTAGCTGAGCTGTATCACAGGTTTACAGGCAATACGCTTTTTGAACCCGAAACGCCTTATGGCGATAAAAAAAATGATGATGCACAAAAAGAAAAAAATAAACTTGATGAAGAAATAGAAAAGCTAAGTAAAGAATTAGAAGAAATAAAAAACAATGCCATTTATAAAAATGCTTTTGAATGGCGTTTTGAATTTCCTGAAGTATTGAGCAATGACGGAAGCTTTGAAGGATTTGATGTGGTGATTGGAAACCCGCCGTACATCAGGCAGGAAGAATTGAGTGAATTAAAAAACTATTTGCGTAATCAATACAAAGTTTTTGTTTCTGGTGGGGATATTTTTTCATATTTCTATGAATTAGGTTTTAATCTGCTTAAGCAAAATGGAAAGTTTGCTTTTATCAATAATACATTTGATAAAACAACCGCAGGCAAAATATTAAGAGAATTTGTTTCCGATAATTTTCTTTTAAAAAAATATATTGATTTTACAAGTGTTGCAGTATTTGAAGAATCAACTACCTATCCTGTAATTTTGATTGCCGAAAAAAGAAATCAAAAATCCAACTTTCAATTTTTAAAATTTACAAAAGAAACTTTTCAAAATAAAAGTCTGATGAATGATGATACTAATTTTACCAATATCAGTCAATCATCATTAAAATCCGAGGCATGGAATTTTTTGAATATTCGGGAGGTTGAAATCCTTGATAAAATTGAACAGCATAAACGCTTATTTGATATTTATGGGAAATGCTATAGAGGAATCATAACAGGCTTAAATGAAGCATTTGTAACAAATATTAATTTGGGGAATGCTGACATTTTAAAACCGGTATATGATGGCAAGGATTTAAAAAAATGGAAAGCGCCAAATCCATTTAAGAAAATGATTGTGTTTGAAAGTAAATCAACAAAAAAACAATTTGGAAATTTAGAGGAAAGCGATGCCTTAATAAAAATGAAAGATGAATATCCAGAAATATTCAATCATTTAATACCATTTGAAGAAGCAGCAAAAAAAAGATTTGATAAAGGAGATTATTGGTGGGAACTCAGGAATTGCGCTTATTACGATTTATTTTTAAAACCAAAAATTATTTTTCCAAATCTTCAAAATTCAAACAAATTTGCCTTTGATGAAACTGAAGTTTATTTAAATGCACCTTCAGTTTTTCTTCCAACAAATGATAAATATTTATTAGCAATTTTAAATTCGAAAGTTGTTTGGCATTTTCTTAAAACTATTTGTGTAGTTAGAAGTGGGGGATTTATTGAAGTAAAACCTCAATACTTCGAACAGATTCCAATTCCGCAGATTCCTCCATCCGAACAACAACCCTTCATCACATTAGTTGATAAAATTTTAGAAGGCAAGCAACAAGGAAATGATACAACCGATTTAGAAAAACAAATAGACGATTTGGTGTATGAATTATATGAAATTACCGATGATGAAAGAAAAGTGATTGAAGGAAATTGAGAAGGTTAAAAATTAATTTTCAAACGAATGAGATTGCTTATCATCTAAAATAATCGCATAAGCATCTTTATGCGCCACACTGGTAATTTGCGCAAGAATAACATCATCGCTTCCCCAATCGGCAATTACGAGAGCCGGGCGTCTCTTTGAACCGGTTAAATCAGAAAATGGAAACTGAATAATAACAACGCTGCCTTTTAAAGATTTTTCCATGCTTCATCTTCTTCAGCGGTTAACCAATCTTTTGTGAGAGATTTTTCTGAAAGTAGCATTGAACTTCTTTCAGTAATTTTATTTTTATTTTTGAATTGAAGAAAACGTAAAATATTCAATCACTTCAGTTAGATAATTATCCGGCAATTGTTCCAGATAGTGTTGAATCTTTTCTTTGTTCTCAATTAACATACTACTAAATTAATTAAATTTTTGGAAGCGGAAAATTTCAAAAGATTACAAATTTCTATTACAACTAAAAGAAACAATTTCACACCCCATACTTCCTTTTGATATCTCTTTCAGTTTCTCTGGCTTTTATTGTTTCTCTTTTATCATAAATTTTTTTGCCTTTGCCTAAACCAATTTCCATTTTTGCAAATCCGTTTTGTGCAATAAATATTTTTAATGGAATAATGGAATAACCCTTTTCTTTTATTTTATTTTCGAGCTTGCGCAATTCTTTTTTTTGCAATAATAATTTACGTTCCTGCAATGGATCGTGATTGTAATGCGTGCCCAAATTATATTCGGAAATGTGCAGGCTTTTTACAAATAATTCTCCTTTAAAAAAAATGCAATAACTATCGTTGAAGCTTGCTTTGCCTGTACGAAGCGATTTAATTTCAGTACCGCTCAATACCATGCCTGCAATATATTTTGCTTCGATGTTGTATTCGTAATATGCTTTGCGGTTGCTGATTTCCATAGTGAAATGGTGAGTGGTGAGTTGTCAATAGTGAGTTGTCAATAGTGAATTGCCAATTCTCAATTTTAAAAAACACCGATTCACAATTTACAACTCATGACTCACGATTTAAATAAAGTAAGTAACTGCGTCAACTTTTCTTTAAGCTCTTTCCTGTTAACAATGAAATCGAGAAAGCCATGTTCCAGTAAAAATTCACTTCGCTGAAAACCGGGCGGCAAATCTTTTTTTATAGTTTCTTTAATAACACGCGGGCCGGCAAACCCAATAAGGGCGCCGGGTTCGGCCATTATTATATCGCCAAGCATTGCAAACGATGCGGTGGTTCCCCCAAATGTGGGATCGGTACAAAGAGAAAAATATGGAATTTTTGCATCCGACATTTTCGATAATGCTCCGGAAGTTTTTGCCAGTTGCATTAATGAAAAAGCGCTTTCCATCATTCGTGCTCCGCCGCTTTTATTGATGATTAAAAAAGGAATTTTGTGTTCCATGCAATAATCACATGCCCGCACAATTTTTTCGCCCATTACGCTGCCGAGGCTGCCGCCTATGAATTCAAAATCCATGCAAGCAATTACCATGTCTTTATTATTTATTTTTCCATCCGCTACGGTAATTGAATCGTGAATGGAAGTTTTTGCGTAAGCTTCTTTCAATCGTTGTGCATAAGGCTTTAGATCTACAAAGCCGAGGTAATCTTTCGATTTTATATTTCCAAATAATTCCTGGTAAGTATTATTATCAAAAATTATTTCAAAATATTCGGCGCTTCCAATACGATGATGATAATCGCACTTGGGGCATACAAAAAAATTTTCTCTTAATTCCGAAACAGTGCAGGTGTAGCGGCATTGAGGACATTTAGTCCATAATCCATCTGGAGCTTCTTTTTTATCTTTTGTAGAAGTGGTAATTCCTTTTTTTATTCTGCGAAACCATCTTCGTTTCGTTTCTTCTGTTTCTCCTTCTTCACCGGCAAGGTTTGCATCAAAATCTTCTTCTTGTTTCATACCCCAACCCCTAAAGGGGCTTACCTGCATCTCCCTAAAGAACAGGTTTTTAGTTATTAAACTCTTTTAGGGAAAGAGTGTCTCCTATTCCCTTTTCTGGGGTTAGGGGTTATGCTACTGTAATACTTTTATCCAAATAAACATCCTGTGTTGCATTCAGCAAATCTATTCCATCTTTAAAAGGTTTTTGAAAAGCTTTTCTGCCCATAATTAAACCTGTTCCACCAGCGCGTTTATTAATTACGGCAGTTTCTACTGCATCTGTTAAGTCTTCAGCTCCTTTACTTTCACCACCACTGTTTATTAAACCAATTTTACCGCTGTAACAATTTAATACCTGGTAGCGGCAAAGATCAATCGGATGATCAGTAGTTAGTTTTTCATAAACTAATGGTGAAGTTTTTCCAAATTTTATTGCATTATATCCTCCATTGTTGGTAGCCATTTTTTGTTTAATAATATCGGCTTGTATGGTTACCCCCAAATGATTAGCCTGCCCTGTAAGATCCGCAGCAGTACTATAATCCACGCCATTTACCTTGAAGCCGCTGTTGCGCAAATAACACCATAAAATAGTACACATGCCCAATTCATGTGCAAGTTCAAATGCCTGGCTAACTTCCTGCAACTGGCGTGTACTTTCTTCGCTTCCCCAATACACGGTAGCGCCAACGCCCACTGCGCCCATATCATAAGCGCTTTTTACAGTACCAAACATTGTTTGGTCATATTTATTGGGATAACTTAATAATTCGTTATGATTCAACTTTACAATAAAAGGAATTTTATGCGCATACTTTCTGCTTACAATACCAAGCACGCCAAATGTAGATGCTACCCCATTGCAGCCACTTTCAATAGCGAGCTTTACAATATTTTCAGGATCGAAATAAATGGGATTGGGAGCAAAAGATGCGCCGGCGCTGTGTTCTATGCCCTGGTCAACCGGAAAGATAGAGCAATATCCTGTACCACCAAGCCTACCATGATCCATGAGCATTTGCATACTTTGCACCACACGATTGTTACGATTACTTTTTACAAAAATTTCATCAATATAATCCGGTGAAGGCAGTGTAAGTGTTGCCTTGTCAACAATACATTTGTGAGTTAATAAATCTTCGGCTTTATCGCCTAATAAGTCTGTAATTTTTTTTGAAGCCATTAGAATTTTTTTTTTAGAATTCTGCAAACCTACATGAAAATGATAAAAACACCATACAAGTATTTTTTCATCATTTATTGTTTCCTATTCAAGAAAAAAAAATTAAACTAAATGCAATCTTATGAAATCAATTTTATTTTGAAACATTTCGAATTGGCGAACCTATCAAACATTTGTTTGACGGAAATAAAAAGATTTATAAAAATCCGTCCCGTTTATAAACGTGGACGGATTTTTATAAATCAAAACCCAGAAAATTTTTTTAATTAATAATTAAGCTGAAACATTAGCAAAAGATTTTTTTGTCAAAATCTCATTCTCTGCTTCTTTTTTTAAAACCACTATATTTTCATTTTCTGTGAAAAATGAAGATATCCTTTTAACATTGCTGCTTACAGAATTGGCGGGCATTGAATTTAATTTCATACTCGTTGAGTCATGCCGGGTTGTATCTGATTTAGGCAATTGAGTGGTGTCTGGTTTAGGGGTTTTAGGTGTGTCCTGAGCAAAAGTAGTTGCAACGGCAAAACAACTCAGGCCCAAAAGAACGGTTTTCAATTTGGTAGATTTCATAGTTTGTTTTTTAGGTGAAAGATTAAATTGAATTCTTATTATACCTAAAATGATGCCAGAAAAAATTATGATTCCTTAATTTTTTTTAAATTGAATATCAAAAAATACTTATCGAAAAAAACAAATAATATTTTGCCTTGTTATCTTTGCAACTAAATATTTTGTTTTGAAGCAACAAGTAATTTTTAAAGACCTTGGCATCATCAATTATAAATCTGCATGGGATTACCAGGAAGAATTGGTAAAAAAAAATGTTGATATAAAATCTGAATTAAGGAAACAAGGTATTAGATACGAGGTATCAGGTGTCAGCTATCAATCATTAAATGATTCTTCTTCTACCTCTTCGGATGATAGGGGGCTTACTACTCACTATCTTCTTTTTTGCGAGCATCCTCCTGTTTATACATTAGGCAAAAGCGGACATATTGAAAATGTTTTATTGAGTGAAGATGAAATGGAAGAAAAAGAAATTGAATTTTTCAGAACCAATCGCGGCGGCGATATTACTTTTCACGGATTGCAACAAATTGTTGGTTATCCAATTTTGGATTTGGAAAAATTTTATACTGACATTGGAAAATATTTAAGAAACCTTGAAGAAGTTATTATTCTCACCATTGCTGAATATGGAATTAAAGGCGAAAGAAGCAAGGGCGAAACCGGCGTGTGGATTGAGCCTGGCGTGTCAGGCAAAGAAAGAAAAATTTGTGCGATGGGCATTCGCTGCAGCCGGTGGATTACCATGCATGGCTTTGCATTAAATGTAAATACCGATCTCAGTTATTTCAATAATATTATTCCATGCGGCATTGTAAACAAACAAGTAACTTCCATTGAAAAAGAAGTGGGACAAAAAATAAATTTTAGCGAAGCAAAGGAAAAAGTAAAAAGAAACTTTTCAAAAGTTTTTGATGTAGAAATCACTTTACCAAATATCCATTTACATCAAGCGCCGGCATAGGCTGGCCGTCTTTCGGAATATAAAATTTATGTTTTTCTATCAAAGCCCCATCCGCATATATTTCAAAATTAAAAAGGCCCGCATGAATAAAATTAGCTTTATCAAGTGTGAGATAAGATTCAGTAATCTTTTTTATTTCAAATAGAGGCGTTCCGTCTTCTTCAAAAAATTTTATTGAATATTTTTTCTTGCCGGCATCGGGTAAAGAAATAACAACATTGTTTTCTTTTCCTGTATAAACCATTTTGGATGGAATAAAAAAAGTTTTTACGGGAGGTGATTGTTTAATCACTTCGGTGATTTCATTTACAACATTTTTTGTAGTATCAATGTGTGGCCGGTGCGATTGCGTGAACATATAGGTTCCGCCTTCAAATGAAATAAATACACGGTAATATTGCGCAGGAATAAATTCTTTTGAATCAACAAATCCATTGTCCAGCGCTTTTACATTCATCACACTGCCAATGGTAGTAAATCCTTTAAGGCTATCGTAAGACCTTTGTATATTAATAGTAGTAACAGATGTAAATGGGTTCACCCACGACACTAAAACTTTATTGCTTATTTGTGTTACCGAAATTTTGGGAAGCGTATCCTGAGCAAAAGAATTTTTTTGTACTGCAAACAAAATAAAAAAGATGAATACTAACTTACGCATAGGAAACCGGACGAAGCTATTTATTTTTGTAAAATACAAATATAGTTGGTTGTTAAATGAATTTAAAAATTAAGCGTTCCTTTTGGAAGCGAGTTATTTCCCTGCAGGCCTCCGGTGTGGATGCACAGTACATTTGAGCCTTCCGAAAAATAATTTTTTTTAACCAAATCATACACACCATACATCATCTTGCCGGTATAAACAAAATCCAGTGGAATGGTATAGGTATCATAAAAAGAATTTATAAATGAAATCAGTTCTTTATTTTTTTTCGCATAGCCGCCACCGTTATAATCGTTAATGATGCTATATTTTTTAGAATCAATATTTAAAAACAAAAGTCTTTCTTCTAAATCATTTAAATTTTTTAAAACGCTAAATCCTAAAATCATGGTTTCTTTATTTGCTTTTATCAATCCTGCAAAAGTAGTAGCCGTGCCTACCGGGCAGCAAATATGGGTGTAATTTTTTTGATTAAAATAATTATATATTAATCCTGCTCCATTCATTCCTTTTACAGAAAATCCACCTTCCGGAATTAAAATATGCGCTCCATACTTTTTTGTAAGCTGTTGAATAAATTCTTTTGAATTAATTTTTTTATAATCATCTCTGGTTAAAAATTCTATTTGCATATTATTTTGCAAACAGAATTGTAATGTATGTGAAAGCGCTTTTGGAATTTCGCCGTGAACAAAGCCCATACATTTTATTCCGGTATGATTACACGCAAATGCAGCAGCAGCAAGGTGATTGGAATAAGGGCCGCCAAATGTGATTATTTGTTTGTGTAATGATTTTTTTGCTTCTTCTAAAAAATAATACAGCTTAAAGATTTTATTTCCTGAAACAACCGGATGAATCAAATCTAAACGAAGCATGGAAACTGAAACTTTTTTTTCAGTAAATAATTTACTTTGTAAAGGCTCGATTATATTTTTTTCAGAGGTGTTTAAAAGTTGTATCATTTGTATTTATTGCATAAAAATTGTTGCTTACATTCGCACAAATTTATCAGGCTTTTTTCAATCTAAACTTTCTAAACCTTTTAAACTTTCTAAACCTAAATATGAAACCTACACTTTTAATTTTAGCAGCAGGAATGGGAAGCCGCTATGGCGGAATAAAACAAATGGATTCTTTCGGGCCTTCCGGTGAAACGATAATTGATTATTCAATTTATGATGCCATTAAAAGTGGCTTTGGCAAAATTGTTTTTATAATTCGCAATGATTTTGCAGAAGCATTTAAAAATATTTTTGAAAATAAATTGAAAGGGAAAATTGAAACGGATTATGTAATGCAGGAAATGGATTCTTATACTGCTGGTTTTAAATTTACCGGAGAACGAACTAAACCTTGGGGAACCGCTCATGCTGTGTTATGCGCTAAAGACGCTATTCACGAGCCTTTTGCAGTCATTAATGCAGATGATTTTTACGGAAGAGATGCTTTTGAAAAAGCTGCTGCATTTTTAAAAAAAGAAGTTTCTCCGGAAACATGGTGCATCATTGGATACGAACTTTCTAAAACACTTTCGGAACATGGAACAGTAAGCCGCGGCGTTTGCAAAGTTGATGATAATGGAAATTTAATAAGCATTGCCGAGCGTGTAAAAATTTATCCTGAAGAAAATAAAATTGTTTATGAAGAAAATAATACAAAAACCCAATTACCTGCTGATACGCCTGTAAGCATGAATTTCTGGGGGTTTTATCAAAATGCATTTGATTATATTCAAAAATTATTTAAAAAATTTTTAGAAGAAAATGGCGATAATCCAAAGGCTGAATTTTTTATTCCGATAGTGGGAGATGCATTTATAAAAAACGGAGATGGAAAAATTAAAGTAATTCCCACTTCGTCAAAATGGTTTGGTGTAACTTATAAAGAAGATGCGCCTGAAGTAAAAAAGAACATTGAGGCATTGATACAAAACTGCGTATATCCGTCACCGTTATGGAGTTAAACAATTGGCAATAGGCAATTAGCAATTAGTAATAGGAAGAATAGTATAAAATAATTTATCAATAAAATAATTCAGCAATAACCTTTTCAATAAAACAATCAACCGCTCTTTCTTGCTTTTATTTCATCTCTGATGGATGCGGCTTTTATATAATCTTCATGCTCGAGCACTTCAGTTAATAAATTTTCTAATTCCACTAAAGATAATTTTTTAAGATCTTCACTGCCGGTATCAGAATGTGATACAACAACTTTTTTCTTTTTATCATCTTCTTCCATTAAAATTCCGGCGCTGTCAAGTATATTATCATAAGTATAAATCGGGCAGCCAAACCGTACGGCAAGCGCCACTGCATCTGATGTGCGTGAATCTATTTCAACCGTATCATGCTCTGTTGAGCAAACTAATTTTGAATAAAAAATTCCTTCCTGCAAATCATTAATAATTATTTCATGCAGCTCAATATTAAAAGCCAGCATAAAATTTTTCATAAGGTCATGCGTGAGCGGGCGGCTCGGCTGCATGCGCTCAAGCGCTACAGCAATGGCTTGCGCTTCAAAGCCACCGATCACAATTGGCAAGCGGCGCAATCCATTTACTTCACCCAGTACAACAGCATAAGAATGTGTTTGCGTAATACTATGAGAAAGGGCAACAATTTCCAATTCTATTTTCTTCATACCTATCCCAGTGTTTAATAAGATTTGTTATTAGCAAATATATAAAAATTAAAACCTATAAAATTAAAACCATTCTTACATAAATTCATTCAAATGATTTTAATGCAAAGCTAAATACCTTTTAATTTTTTTACTGCTTCTGTAATTTTTGGAACTACTTCAAATGCATCGCCAACAATTCCATAATCTGCGGCTTTAAAAAATGGAGCTTCAGGATCTTTATTAATTACAACAATTTTTTTACTTCTGTTCACTCCGGCAAGATGTTGTATTGCTCCCGAAATTCCAATGGCAATATATAAATTCGGCGCAATGGTAAGCCCTGTCTGCCCTACATGCTCGTGATGCGGCCTCCAATCGCTATCGCTGACGGGGCGGCTACACGCAGTTGCGGCGCCTAACGCTTTCGCAAGATCAGTAACAATTCCCCAGTTTTCTGGACCTTTTAAACCACGGCCACCACTCACTACAATTTCTGCTTCTGCCAATGGAACTTCACCCACAATTTTGTTTACTTCTTTTACTTTTACTTTTGATGGTGGAATGTCAACGTTTAATTCTGACACTTCTGCTGTTTCATTTCCTTCTGTTATTTTATAGGCATTTGCGTTTAATGAAATTATTTTTATTTCTGTTTTAATGGAAACATTTGCAAATGCTTTTCCGCTAAAAACATTTTTCTTTACAACGAAACCATTACTTAATTCAGGTAAGGCGAGCGCTCCGGAAACCAGGCCGGCTTTGAGTTTTGCTGATAATCGCGGAGCAATTGCTTTTCCATTAAAGTTGTTTGAAAATATAATAACTTTCGCATCTGTTTTTTTTACAGCATCTGCAATCACTTCTGTAAACACAGCATCATCAAAATTATTCAGGCTTTCATTTTTTACTAAATGAATTTTTTTCAATCCATATTTACCTAAAGATGCGGGATCATTTATAGTTCCTAAAATAATTCCTTCGGCAGTTGTGTTCAGCAACTCTGCAACTTTTGCTCCGTAACATGCAGCTTCCAACGAATTTTTTTTAACATGCCCATCACTTTGATCAAGAAAAATTAAAACGCTCATTTTATTAATTAAAAAATTATGAATTATGAATTTAATTAGCTAATCAGCTAATTAGTCAATTAGCTAATTAAAATACTTTCGCTTCTTCATGCAGCAATCTTACCAATTCTTCCGGCTTATCTGCAGGAACTAATTTTACTCCTGCTTTTGGCGGCGGCAATTCAAATGAATCTATTGAAGTTAATGTATCAGCGTTTACAGGTTCCGTTACCTTCAATGGTTTTGTTCGTGCGCTCATAATGCCACGCATATTAGGAATACGTTGTTCCGCAACTCCTTTCTGGCAGCTAACTACAACGGGCAAGCTTACTTCATCAATTTCTTCGCCGCCTTCAATCTCACGGTGAAGCGTACACGAAGTTCCTGCAAGTGTAAATTTTGTTGCCAAAGAAATGTAGGGCAGGTTTAATAATTCAGCCACCATACCACCAACCGATGAACCATTGTAATCAATAGTTTCTTTACCGGTAAAAATTAAATCGTAATTATTTTGCTTAGCAATTTCTGCAATTTGCGAAGCAATATAAAAACTATCCCGGCTATCGCTGTTAACGCGAAAAGCTTCATCACCGCCGAGCGCCAATGCCTTGCGTATAATAGGATCGGCATCCGCTCCGCCAACATTTATTAAATGCAATATGGTGGAAGTATCCGCTTCTTTTAATTCAATAGCTCGCACCAATGCATACCATTCATCGTAAGGATTTAAAATAAACTGAACCCCGGCTTCAGCAAATTTCGTGTTGTTATCAGTGAAGGCTATTTTTGCCGTAGTATCAGGGGTTTTGCTGATGCAAACAAGAATTTTCATTGGCTAAATTTTTTAAAGTTGCGAAGATACTAAGGAAAAAAAACGTAAAAAATTATTTGATGAACAGAATTGAAAAGCTTAAAAAATATTTAAAAGGTTCACCTGATGATAGTTTCCTAAAACATGCGTTGGCGCTGGAATATATTAAAAATGAAAATGATATTGAAGCAAAAAAACTCTTTGATGAAATACTGGAAAAAGATTCAACCTATGTTGGCTCTTATTATCATTTAGGAAAATTATTAGAACGGATGAATGACAATAAAAATGCTTTAAAAGTTTATGAAAAAGGAATGAAAGAAGCTGTTGCCAAAAATGATAATCATTCCTATAATGAATTGAAAGCGGCACATGATGATCTTATTTACTGAGTGTAATAATTTACAAACTAAAAAATGTCTTTACTTAAAAAATTTATTGATAACATTAAAGAACAAAATCTTTTTCAAAAAAAAGACCATTTAATTATTGCCGTAAGCGGCGGGGTGGATTCTGTTGCATTGTGTGAACTGTGCTACCAGTCGGGCTTTCATTTTGAAATAGCACATTGCAATTTTCAGTTAAGAGGAGAGGAGAGTGACAGAGATGAAAAATTTGTACAATCGCTCGGAGAAAAATATGATGCAAAAGTTTTTATAAAAAAATTTGAAACAAAAAAATATGCTGAAGACAATAAAGTTTCCCTACAAGTTGCGGCACGAGAATTAAGGTATCAATGGTTTGATGAATTAATTAAGTTGACTGACAACCGACAACCGACAACCGACGTTCATTCTCTTACATCGCACATCGTACATCGTACATCGTACATTGTAACTGCGCATCATGCAAACGATAACATAGAAACGTTGCTGATGAATTTCTTCAAAAGCACTGGGATCAATGGTTTGCAGGGAATTCCATTAAAACAAAATAAAATTATCAGGCCATTATTATTTGCGCGGAAAGAAGAAATTTTAAATTTCGCAAAAGAAAATAATTTATTTTTTGTAGAAGATTCTTCCAACCTAACGGAGAAGTACACACGAAATTATTTTCGCAATAATTTAATTCCATCTGTTCAAAAAGTTTTTCCGCAGGCGGAAGAAAATTTATTGAACAATATTGAAAAGTTTAAAGAAATAAAAATATTATACAACCAGGCTATTGACTTTCACAAAAAAAAATTATTAGAATACAAAGGCAATGAAGTGCACATTCCTGTTTTGAAATTATTGAAAACAGAACCTGTAAAAACTATCATTTATGAAATCATAAAAGATTATGGTTTCTCTCCGCATCAATCAGAAGAAGTATTACATTTATTAAAAAGCGAAAGCGGAAAATATATTTCATCAGCAACGCACAAGATCATTAAAAACCGTAACTGGCTTATCATTGCGCCGGTTAATAATATTGAATCATCCATCATTATTATTAATGAAAATGATAAAGAAGTTGAATTTGCTAATGGAAAAATAGTTATTGAAAAATGTCTTGCTGATAAGTATTCCATTTTATCGGGTAATTCAGTTGCCTTGTTGGATGTGGAACTAATAATTTTTCCGCTACTGTTGCGGAAATGGAAACATGGGGATTATTTTTATCCATTAGGTATGCAAAAGAAAAAAAAATTAAGTCGATTTTTTATTGATAAAAAAATATCAATAAGTGATAAGGAAAAAATATGGATTATTGAAAGTAATAAAAAAATTATCTGGATTGTAGGAAAAAGAATTGACAACCGTTTTAAAATAACACAGCAAACAATTAACGCACTTAAAATTTCTTTTAAGGCATTGTAAAAATTTTATGCGGATCCATGTTTTTTACCGATTCAACAAAATGATCAATGATAGGATAATGTGCAATTAAATTACTCGTAATAATTAAAAAAATAATTCCGAAAAGCGCTCCCCAAATATGCGCCGAATGATTGATGCGGCCTCCGCCTTTTCTATCCAGATAATAAGAAACAATCAAATAAATAATGCCGAATAAAAAGCCTGGAATAAAAATAGGAATGAATATCAAACCCACGCCCTGCAAGGGATTGAAGAAAATATATGCAAACGCCACAGCTGATACAGCGCCTGATGCGCCAAGGCTTCTGTAAGAAGTATTCGTTTTGTTTTTTAAATAACTCGGGATTAAACAAACGATTAATGCAAGCACATACATAATTACATATAACAACTTTCCATTGTTGCCAAATAAAGCTGAAAAAATTTGTTCAACTCCCTGCCCGAATAAATAAAAGGCATACATATTAAAAACCAAATGGCCAATATCTGCATGAAGAAAACCACAGGTTATAAAACGATAATATTGTTTGTGATTGGTAACTGCGGGCGGATAAAAAATAAGATCATCCATAACTTTTGCACTTTGAAAACCTGCAAAAGAAATGATAGCGGTAATTATAATTATAATTATTGTTATTGACATTTAATTTATTTTTAAAATCATCAAACATACTAAAAATGATGATATTTTTCATTTCTGATAATAGTGCACGCCCTGTAAATTTGTTCGGCAAGAATGAGGCGCACCAACTGATGCGGAAAAACTAATTTTGACAAACTCCATTTGTAATTACATTTTTTTAAAACATTTTCATGAAGGCCATAAGCGCCGCCAATAATAAATATTAAATTTTTAATACTATTGTTTGCCTGTCGCTGCATAAAGTTGGCAAGCTCAATGGAACTCCATTGCTTGCCGTTCTCATCCAATGCAATTATAATATCATCTTTCTGAAATGCATTCAACAATTGTAGGGATTCATCTTTTTTAATTTGATCTTCAATATTACTTTTTGATGAAGAGAATATTTTCCATTCAACGGGATTATAATGCGAAATTCTTTTGGTGAACATTTCAATTGCATCTTTTATATACGATTCATGCGCTTTGCCCACCGACCAAAAATAAATTTTCATAATTTTATTTTCTGCAAGATGCTAAATTATTTTAGTGAGCAAATAATTTATTATTTTTGCGCCCCAATGATAAAATAAATTATGGCCCCGTAGCTCAATTGAATAGAGCATTTGACTACGGATCAAAAGGTTTTAGGTTTGAATCCTAACGGGGTCACTTTTAAAATTTTGCACGAAACAAAATTCTCTACATCAATTGTTGTAATTCTTTTTCTTTCTCCATTAAGAGTTGAAGCAACACGGCCTGGTTATTGGCTCTTATCAAATTGTGATTGGTATATTTTGCGCCGTAATAAATATCATTATTGAGATGGTCGGTAAGAAACCGAATGATTTGCATGTAGATCATAAATTTGCCTGAATAAATAAAATGCGTTTTTTCTTCATCAGATAACTCATCCTTCATTTCACTCATATAACCTTTCCATATTGCAGAAAAATATTCTTTTCTTATTTCAATTTTTGAAAAATCTTTTTCTTCTTCGTTTACAGGAGATAGATATGTTCGCATCATATCGCCCACATCGCTTATAAAATATCCCGGCATTACCGTATCAAGGTCTATTACGCACAATCCTTTATCATCTGCATTAAAAAGTACATTGCTTATTTTGGTATCGTGGTGGGTTACTCTTACTTTAAATGTTGGATTATGTAAAATATTTTCATAAATAATTACAATATTTTTATTTGCTTTAATAAAATGAATAAGCTCCTGCGATTGTTGCAAACGTTCATTGCTGCTGCTTTTTAACGCATCTTCAAATTGATGATAACGTAGCGTAAGATTATGAAAATCGGGCAAAGTGATTTGTAATTTTTCTACCGGAAATGCTGATAATAGTTTAGTAAATTCTCCAAATTTTTTTGCTCCTTCAAATGCCTGCTTCGTGTTTTGAACGGTATTAATAGTATGCGAATTATTTACATAAGGCAAGAGCCGGAAGTAGCCTTTATTTTCAATATAATTTATTTCTTTATCATCTTTTGTTTTTACCGGCGCAATAAATAAATACTCGGGATAATGTTGTAATAAAAAATCTGAAATCATTCTTACGTTGTGCGCGATGGCATGAGGATTTTTAAAAACATTTTTATTGATCTTTTGCAAAATATAATTTTCATGCGAATTTTTTATTAACCATGTGTCATTGATGAGGCCGTTATTTATCGGCTCAAACGCAAGGTGTTCCTGGTTTATATTATATTCTGAAAGAATCTCATGTACCATGAAAAGCAATTCAAGATTTATTTGTAATTAACAAACTTAGGATAGTGTTGTTTATTGGCAAAGCGCAAACGATTGTTTTAATTTGTTTACTTTCAAATTTTCAGTAGTGAATAAGTTGTATCTGTTGCTAAAGAAAAATGTTTAAAAAAAATTATTTTTTATGAATCACCAATTGCCCTTCTATGAGAATATTTTTAAAAGTTGTTTGTTTTTTATCATCATTTTTTTCTTTTTCTAATAATTCAAATAAAATTTCAGTTGCTTTTTTTGCTTGTTCATAAGGATATTGCTCCACTGAGGCAAGTGGCGGAAATTCAAGGTAATTGGTTATAGGCAAATTTGCATAGCTTACAAAACAAATGTCTTTATTTATTTTAAGTTTTGCTTTTCGGGCATATTGAATAGCGTCTAATGCTACATAATCGTTAACCGTTAAAATGGCTGTGGGCGGGCGTTTCAGGGCAAGCAGCTCTTGCATGGCATTCCAAGTGCTTTCTTTTGTTAAGTCGGTGTTTACTATTAGCGACAGATCAATTTTTATTTTTTTCTTTTGCAAAACATCCATATAAGTATTGGTTCTTTCTTTTCCCGATTTCATTTCTTCCGGTCCATTAATTACGCCAATCCGCCTGTGCCCTTGCGCTATCAGAAATTCAATTGCCTGCCGGGTACCGGTATTAAAATTGGAAGCTACTTTATGTACATTAGGCAAATCGGGAACGCGATCAAAAAAAACAACAGGTATATTATACTTCAGCAACCCGGTAAAGTGATCATAATTTTTGGTATGCTTTGAAATAGAAACAATCAATCCGTCCACCCGATGATTTTTCATAGCAATGGCAATTTGTTTTTCCTGGTCTATATCATCGTGCGATTGGCCAATCAGCACACTGTATTTATTTATTTTGGCAACGTCTTCAATACCATTTATCGCCTGTGAAAAAAATTCTTCTTTCAGATTGGGTAATATAACTCCGATGGTGTGCGATTTTTGTTGTTTAAAAAAAAGCGCAGATTGGTTAGGCTCATAATTTAATTCTTTCGCCAATTGCTGCACCTGCATTTTGGTGCGAAGCCCAATGCTGGGATGGTCGTGCAAAGCCCTCGATACTGTTGAAACAGAAAATTTCAATCGTCTGGCAATTTCTTTCAGCGTAGGTAACTTATTATCCATAGCAGTTGAGCGCAATTTAATACAATTGTTGAAGACGCAAATGCAATGAGATGGTTAAATAACAGGACAACCATGTATTGACAAAATAAAAATACCGCTTCATACAAAGAACGAATTGCTAAAGTTTTGTTAGTTACTTTGTAATTGGAACATTCGTTAATTAAATCTACTTTTGCACCCTTTTATGAAACCCATCAGCGAAATTTATCATTTGCTTGAAAAGCCAAAACAGGTTGTCATTACTTTTCATCAAAAGCCAGATGCGGATGCAATGGGCTCTGCGCTTGGCTTGTATCAATTTCTGATTCAATTTGGCCATGTCGTTACAGTAATTTCGCCTACCAACTGGGCTGCATTTTTAAACTGGATGCCGGGAAGTAAAACTGTACTTGATTTTGAAACGCAGATGGAAAAAGCAAATTCCATTTTACAAAAAGCAGAATGGATTTTTTGTTTGGATTTTAATGTGCTTAACCGCACAAAAAAAATGGAACCTGTTTTGCAATCTGTTTCTGCAATTAAAATTTTAATAGATCATCATGAGCAACCTCAAACGGATGCTTTCAATTATGGGATAAGTAATGCAAACAAAAGTTCTACTGCAGAAATGGTGTATGATTTTATTATTGCTGCGGGTTATGCAGAAAAAATAAATGAAGCAGTTGCCGAATGTTTATACGCCGGTGTAATGACGGATACAGGCTCATTCAGATTCAGTTCCACATCATCAAGCGTGCATCGAATGATTGCAGAATTGAAAGATAGAGGATTGCAGCATAGCCAGATTCATGAAAATCTTTTTGATAATTTTTTAGAAACAAGATTTCGTTTTTTTGGAAATATTTTATTGAACCGGATGGAAATTTTTTATGAATATAATGCAGCGCTGATCGCCATTCCACAAGCTGATCTTATAAGATACAATGTAAAAACAGGCGATACAGAAGGTTTGGTAAATTTTCCGCTCAGCATAAAAGGAATTAAATTGGCAGCAGTTATTATTGATCGCGGCGATGAAAGAAAAAGTTCTTTCAGAAGTAAAGGCGGTTTTGATGTAAATACTTTTGCAAGAAAATATTTTAATGGCGGGGGGCATTTTAATGCAGCCGGAGGAAGAAACAACGAGCCATTGGAAGAAGTAGTAAAAAAATTTAAAATTGCTATTAAAGAAAATAAAGAACAATTAAACAGTTAACAATTATAAAAAAATAAAAACATGAACAAATCACTCAGCCTGGCGGCATTTGCAATTCTGTTATTTGCTGCGGGATGTAAAGAACAGAATTTTAAAAAATCAAAATCGGGGAGAATGGAATATAAAATAATTGGCGGAAACGGTGAGCCCGTGAAATACGGCAACGCCATTAAGTTTCAGGCTTTCAGTTTTTACGATGATTCATTAATGTCAACTCCTTTCGATACAATAGTGCAAATAATTGAAATAGATTCTACCAAATTGCCCGCAGATTATGTTCAGATATTTACTTCTGCAGCAAAAGGAGATAGCATCATTACACGCACATCTACAGATTCAATCGCAAAGTTTGGTCCATTGCCTCCTTATGCAAAAAAAGGAAATTATCTGGGCTATCGTTTTAAAATAATAGACATCGTTACCGATCCTTCAAAAGTAGCAGCTATACGAAATACATCAATGGAGAGCATGAGAAAAATTGATTCTATTTCTACTGAAAAACAAAAAGCAATTGATGACAGCACGCTCAACGCTTATCTTTCTAAAAATAATATTAAAGCTACTAAAACACCAAAGGGAACTTATGTAGAAATTATAACTCCCGGCGAAGGAGTTGCAATTGACAGTGGCAAAGCCGTTACAGTAGATTACCGCGGAATGACGCTACAGGGAAATGAATTTGATTCGAGCTATGATTCAACAGGCAAGTCTGTAAAGCCTTTTACATTTTTAGTTGGGCAAAGGGGATCTATCGAAGGCATGTCTGATGGCATAACCTATTTTAAAAAAGGCGGCAAAGGAAAATTATTTATTCCATCTTATTTAGCTTACGGTTCGCGTGGAGCAGGCGCCGACATTCAGCCTAACACGCCAATTATGTTTGATGTATCAGTTGTGGATGTGCTTACCAAAGATCAGTATCAGGCTAAAATGCAGGAACAACAACAAAAGATGGAAGAGCAAATGAAGAAAATGCAGGAAGCGCCAAAAAAGAACGACACAGAAAAGAAAAAATAAATTTGAATTATTATTATTAATTTTTTAAACGCCGGATTTAAAAAAATCCGGCGTTTATGCATCACCGTAGGCTCCCAAAAGTATAATCACTTCTTTAGCCTCTTTTACATCATGCACCCGCAAAATATTTGCGCCATTTTGCAAAGCAATAGTATTTAGAACCGTTGTGCCATTAATTGAATTTTCAGGCGTGGTATGAAGCGTTTTATAAATGGTTGACTTTCTTGAAATCCCTGTCATCACAGGATTTTCAAGTATTTTAAACAATGAAAGATTTTTAAGTAAAATAAAATTATGCTGAATGTTTTTCCCAAAACCCAATCCCGGATCAATAATTACATCTTTAATTCCTGCCAGCTTGCATTCATTTATTTTTTGTATAAAAAAATCAAGCAATTCAGTAATTAAGTTTTCATAATGAATATTAAGATGCATGGTTTCCGGCACACCTTTTATGTGCATGCAGATGTAAGGAACATTGAGTGAAGCAACTGTTTCAATCATATTTTTATCCATCTCACCGGCGCTGATGTCATTCACAATTGATGCGCCGGCTTCGATTGCTTTTTTTGCGACAGCAGCATGATAAGTATCTATTGACAATAAAACTTTTTCTGTTTTTTTTACAATCATTTCAATAACCGGAATTACTCTTTGTATTTCATCTTCAAAAGAAATTCTTTTACTTTCCGGCCTTGTGCTTTGTCCGCCAATGTCAATAATATCTGCACCTTCATTTATCATTTGTTCTGCTTTTAGTAATATGTCATTCATATTTTGAAACCGGCTTCCTGCATAAAATGAATCATTATTAATATTGAGAACGCCCATCACCAAAGGCTTTTCAATTAAAATAATTTTTCCTTTGCAGTTCAATGAAAACATTTGTTTATGATTTAAATTTGGCGATTATTATGTCGCAAGTTACCACCGATAAGCAATACAACAGCGTTGTAAAAAGTTGCAGAGAAATTTTTATAAAGAAAACAAAAGATTATGGAACCTCGTGGCGGGTATATCGCACCATTTCTGTAGCTGACCAGATTTATATTAAAGCCAAACGAATAAAAAATATTCAGCAGCACGGAATTCAAAAAATAAATGATGATATATTATCTGAGTTTAAAGGAATTTTAAATTATGCAGTTATTGGTTTAATACAGCTCGATATAAATGATGATGAAATCGAAGAACTTCCATTACAAGAAGCAACTAAACGTTATGATAAAAAAGTTGTTACCGCAAAAAAATTAATGGAAAATAAAAATCATGATTATGGCGAAGCATGGCGCGATATGAGCCAGGAAAGCTTTGTGGACTTGATTTTGGCTAAAGTACTTCGTATAAAACAAATTGTACAAAACGAAGGAAAAACTTTGGTAAGTGAAGGAATAGACGCTAATTATTTTGACATAATAAATTATGCCGTGTTTGCATTAATATTAGCTGCATAAACCCAATGGTTTTTCAAAACCTATAAGGTTTTATAAAACTAACGGTGATGCCTATACGAAAAAATAATTTTAAAATAACAACATGAAAATATTAGTAAACATAACAAGAATTATAGTTGGCGTTTTATTTATTTTTTCAGGATTGGTAAAAGCAAATGATCCCTTAGGCCTTGCATACAAAATGCAGGAATTTTTTGATGTGTGGGCACAAAATGCATCGCTTGCAAACTTTATGCATTGGCTCGATAATTATGCACTTCCGTTTTCTATAATCATGATCACATTGGAAATAATTGTTGGCGTTGGAATTTTATTGGGTTTATGGAAAAAGTTTTTTAGCTGGTTACTTTTGTTATTAATTATCTTCTTTGGATTCTTAACCGGCTATGCGGTGCTATCCGGTAAAATTGCTACCTGCGGCTGCTTTGGCGATTGCATTCCATTAACTGCGTTGCAATCTTTTATTAAAGATTTAATTTTATTTGTCCTCATATTAATTATTTTTTTTGGAATAAAATATATAAAACCAGTATTAACGCCAGCGGCAAATTTTATTATTCTACTCATTTGTGTGTGCATTGTTCTCGGTTTTCAATGGTTTGTATTAAGACATAAACCTGTTGTGGATTGTCTTCCTTATAAAATAGGAAATAATATTTTAGAGCTTAGGAAAATGCCTGCCAATGCGGTTCCTGATAAAAAAGATTTTAAATTTTTCTATAAAAAAAATGGAAAAGAAAAAGAATTTTCAGGAAAAAATTTACCGGACTCAACATGGGAATTTATAAGAAGAGAAGATTATATTGTAAAAAAAGGAAGCAACAATGAACCGCCCATAAAAGATTTTTATCTTACTACACTTTCTGGAAACGATTCAACAGAAGCCATTTTACATACGCCAGGAAATTATTATTTATTTTTTATTAAAGATATTTCAGCGAACACCAATCGCTGGCTTTCTGATTTTGTTACCATTTATAATTTCGCAAAAAATAAAAATATTCCAATGTTTGTTGTAACTCCTGATCCTACATCAGCACAAGAATTTTTTAATGAAAAAAATAAATATAACATTCAGGTTTTAACGCTCGATGCTACTGCATTAAAAACTGCAGCACGTACCAACCCTGAATTGTATTTAATGAATGGGCCAATTGTAAAAAATAAATGGGGATGGGCGGATTTTAAAGATACAATAAAATGACAACCGACAACTGATGTCCGATGGTTTGACTGTGGTCGGTGGTCTCAATGTAAATAAGTGTTTTATAAATAAAACTTCATGCTTCAGCTTCTCATAAAAAGATTATTGTACGGAATCCTTGTGCTGGCGGGGGTTGTAGTGGTTGTATTTTTTATTTTTCAGGCCTTTGCCGATCCGGCAAGATTGATTGTCGGGCAAACAGGCGACAAAAAAACATTGGATAATATTCGTAAAGAATTGTATCTCGATCAGCCAAAATGGAAACAGTTTGTTTTATATGTGAATGATGTTTCGCCCATTTCTATTTATACAAAAAAAGATATTGAAGATAAAAAGTTGCGTGGATTTTTTATTGGAGGCAACAAACCTAATAGTTATAATTTCGGAATTAAAGTTCCTTATTTGCGGCGCAGTTATCAAACTAAAAAAGATGTGATTGATGTATTGCTCGAAGCATTGCCGGGTACGATTATGCTTGCAATTGCTGCAATGTTTTTTGCAACCATTGCAGGAATTTTTTTGGGAGTAGTGGCGGCAATAAAACAAAATACATGGCTGGATACTTCATCCATTTTTGCAAGTGTTATCGGCATTTCTGCGCCATCTTTTTTTATGGCAATTGTAATTGGTTATGTTTTTGGTATTGTACTGCATTCCTTTACTGGCCTGCCTTTAACAGGAAGCTGGTTTAATATTGATGAAACTACTGGAGCACGTTATCTTACTTTGCAGAATTTAATTTTGCCCGCAATCACGCTTGGCATAAGGCCTTTATCAATTATTGCACAACTTACAAGAAGCTCTATGCTTGATGTGATGAACCAGGATTATATAAGAACGGCGTATGCAAAAGGATTGAGCCGCAATAAAGTTATTTATCGTCATGCATTGCGCAATGCGCTGAACCCAGTGGTAACGGCTATTACAGGCTGGTTTGCCGAATTACTTGCAGGCGCTTTTTTTGTTGAATATATTTTTGGATGGCAAGGTTTGGGAAAAGTAACTGTTGATGCTTTAGAAAAATTAGATTATCCTGTTGTAATGGGCTCTGTACTTTTTGCTGCAACAATTTTTGTATTGGTAAATATTTTTGCAGATGTATTGTATGGGATGATTGACCCGAGAATTAAAATGAAATGAGATGCTGTAAAGGAGGTAGTAATGCGTTCATCATTTATATTTTTTTGTATTTGGAAGCATTTGAAAAAAAATTGTAGCCGTTATTATAATAAAGCTTTGCCTAAAATATTTTTTAAGCAAATAGATATTTCACAATTATTTTTAAAATTGGGTTACCTTAAAAATGTGTAAGTTTTTAAATTTTATGCAATTATTTTTTTACCCATTTTTTTATCTCTTATTAAATTTAATATGAACAATAAATATTTTTATCGCTCACTTCTTTTAATATATGCAACAGTATTTTCTTTTTTGTGCAAGGCACAAAAAACAATTGATGAAAAAGTTGATTCTGTTTTAAAGTTGATGACCCTTGATGAAAAAGTAGGCCAAATGAATCAATACAATGGCGATTGGGACGCAACCGGCCCCATCACTCCGCAAGGAGATAAACAAAACCAGATTAGAAAAGGAATGGTTGGCTCTATGCTCAACGTTACAGGTGTAGAACATACAGTGGAATTGCAAAAGATAGCTATGCAATCAAGAATGAAAATTCCTTTATTGTTTGGCCAGGATATTATTCACGGATACCGCACTACATTTCCCATACCTCTTGCAGAAGCAGCAAGTTGGGATTTGGAAGCGATAAAATCATCAGCCCGCATTGCTGCAACCGAAGCGGCTGCAAGCGGCGTGCACTGGACGTTTGCACCGATGGTTGATATTGCCCGCGATCCTCGATGGGGAAGAGTGATGGAAGGCGCAGGCGAAGATCCATATCTTGGTTCATTGATTGCTACTGCAAGAGTGAAAGGTTTCCAGGGAAAAGGTTTAGGAAATACAGATGCACTAATGGCTTGTGCAAAACATTTTGCAGCGTATGGAGCTGCCATTGGCGGACGCGATTATAATTCAGTTGATATGAGTTTACTGACATTGTGGAATATTTATTTGCCTCCCTTCAAAGCCGCAGCAGAAGCGGGTGCCGCCACTTTTATGAATTCATTTAATACACTTAATGGTATTCCTGCAACCGGAAATAAATATTTACAAACTGATATTTTAAAAGATAAATGGCGGTTCAAAGGATTTATTGTGAGCGACTGGAATTCTATCGGCGAAATGATACCACATGGTTTTGCAAAAGATAATTATGATGCAGCGCTCAAAGCAGTTACGGCTGGTAATGATATGGATATGGAAAGCCGTAGTTACATACAAAATTTAGCGAAGCTTGTAAAAGACGGCAAAGTTTCCATTCAGCGTATAGACGATGCCGTTAGACGGATATTAAAAAAGAAATTTGAATTAGGATTGTTTGATGACCCATATAAATTTTCTGATAAAAAAAGAGAACAACAACAATGGAACAATAAACAAAATTTACAGGCAGAAAAAATAATGGCGGAAAAAAGTATTGTATTATTAAAAAATGAACCCTTCCCTTCGGGAAGGGCAGGGATGGGCATTTTGCCATTAAATAAAAATAATCTCAAAGGAAAAACAATTGCATTGATTGGCCCTTTTATAAAAAGTATAAGAGATAATCTTGGCTTCTGGAGTTATACATGGCCCGATGATTCTGAAAGAATTATTTCTATATGGGAAGCAATAAAAAATAAAGTTGGTAACAGTACAAATCTTTTGTATGCAAAAGGATGTAATATAGATGATACATCGCATGAAGGTTTTGCCGAAGCAATAAAAGCCGCTATGGAAGCGGATGTTGTAATAATGAGTGTAGGAGAAGCTGCCAACTGGAGCGGCGAAGCCAAGAGCCGCAGCAATATTCATTTACCCGGCGTGCAGAAAGAATTAATAAAAGCAATTTATGCTACAGGTAAACCTATAGTTGTAATGATCAATGCGGGAAGGCCATTAATTTTTAACTGGACAGCCGATCATATTCCATCTATCGTATATGCATGGTGGTTAGGTACAGAAGCAGGCGATGCAATTGCTGATGTATTATTTGGAGATTATAATCCATCCGCAAAATTACCAATGAGCTTTCCGAGAGCCGAAGGACAAATTCCCATCTATTATAATTATTTTAATACAGGCCGCCCTGCAAAAAATGATAGCGATTTAAATTATGTTTCTGCATATATTGATTTGCCTAATAGTCCAAAATTTCCATTCGGATATGGATTAAGTTATACAACATTTTCTTACAGCGATATTAAATTAAATTCTACGATACTTAGGCCTGGTAAGGCTTTAACGGCTTCTGTTGTAATAACTAATTCAGGAAAATATGATGGAAAAGAAACTGTTCAATTATATATAAGAGATATGGTTGGTTCTGTGGTAAGGCCTGTAAAAGAGTTAAAAGGGTTTCAACAAATATTTTTAAAAGCAGGAGAAAGTAAAACGATAACTTTTAAAATAACAACCGATGATCTTAAATTTTATAATGATAAACTTATTTACAATTATGAACCCGGCGATTTTAAAATATTTATCGGAACCAACAGTGAAGATGTGAAGGAAGCGGGTTTTACATTGCAGAAATAAAAATATTTTTTGATGATTCAATTAACTGCTGTAAAAAGTTATCTGAAATTTGGAGCACCGTTGCAATATCTTTTAGTTCTACTTTTTCCAGAGGATTGTAGCTAATTCCTTTATAACATCTTACAAAAAGCATGGCTACCGGCGCCACTTTTGAAATAGCGACCGCATCATGCAATGCGCCACTTTCCATTTCAATTACATCAAGGTTTACTTCTTTAATAGATCTTTTTAAAAATTTGTTTAGACGATCATCGCAGATAACCGGATCTGTTTCCTGAATCAATTTCCATTCGAAATAAACTTTTCGGTTAAAACAAATTTCTTCACATAACTCATTAAAATCTTCATACGCTTTTGATAGTTTTTTTTTGCTGGAGCTTCTTATATCAAGGCTGCACACAACTTTGGAAGGAATAACATTGCTGGCCGGATGTTGCACATTTAATTTACCAACCGTAGCCACGATATTACTTTTTTTGGCGGCAGCCAATCTTTCAATACCTACAATAAACTCTGCGGCGGCGCACAACGCATCAGTACGGGATTTCATGGGCACTGCGCCTGCATTACCAGCCACGCCTGAAAATTCGATGTTTATTTTTTTCTGCCCCACAATTTGTGTTACTATACCTGCGGCAATATTATTTTTATAGAGAACAGGTCCTTGTTCAATATGTATTTCAAAATAGCCCATCCATTTTTCGGCCGGTATGGCATCTTGTGGAATTTTGCTGCTTTCGTAATTCATGTTCTTCAGCACTTCGTTCAATGTAATTCCGATGCTATCTTTTTTTTCAAGAAGGTCGGTATTAAAATTTCCGGTAATCACTTTGCTTCCTGAGTAAGAAGAGTCGAAACGCACACCCTCTTCATCACCGAAAGCAATAAGCTCAATATGAAACGGAAGCTGTATGTTATCTGCAACAAGTTTTTCAAGCAGGCTTAAGCCGGCTAATATTCCGAGCACGCCATCATAATTTCCAGCATGAAGTATGGTATCAAAATGAGAAGCAATAACTAAAGTTTTTGCATTCATATTTTTTGAAAGCAATTTTCCTCTTACATTTCCGATGTTATCAATATATGTTTGCAGCCCGGCTTCTTTCATCCACAATTCAATAGTATCACGACAATCCATAAAGGCTTTTGTTCCAAAAAGCCTGCTGAGGCAATCCGGCTCATCGGTATATTGTGCAAGCTGTTGAATTCGTGTTTCAATTTTCTCGGCTCTTATTTTATAGCTTTTCATTTTCTTTGTTTTTCATATTTATAATGTTGTACATGCAATACTATTTTAAATGAAAGAGCATAAAAATAAAAAACAAAATTTTAAAAGATGTTTTATAATTTTCTAATAGTATTTTAATTATGTAAATATTTTTTATAAAAAAGGTGATACTTTTCAGCACCACCTTTTTTTTAACCAGGCTTATAAATATTATTTACCTTCTTTTATTAATTTAATATTAACAGTTTCCTTGCCCTGCGATATTTGAACAAAGTAAACGCCGGGATGATAGCTATTTCCTAATTGCAAAGAGCTATTGGCAGAAACATCATTTCTTTTTTCAATAATTCTTCCCATTATATCAACCACAGTAATAGTCGCTTTTTCAAAACTTGCACTCTTTATTGCAAGATTAAAATAATAGGATGTAGGATTGGGTAAAACTTTCACTTCAAGTTTTTTTGCTGATGTTGTTGAAGAAATGATGGGACGATTTACCAAATTGCCTTCTGAAATAGCATTGCATGAACCCAATTGGTCGCCCTGTGCTAAATGCGCATTAACGGATGCCTGATCCACGCATATTTGTGTAGTTGGATTTTTAGTGCTTCCGGTATGATGGCACATCATTACTTTTTGAATTCCGCTATTTCCTGCAAAACAACGTGCATCCTCTGCTACTATATGTTGCGTGCAGGTGGTAGTACAGCCAAAAGCATCCGTAATAGTTGCTGTAATATCGGCATCTTTCATTAGGCTAACAGTTACGGAATAATTTCCGGAAACTGTTGCAGTGGAAAGAGGTGCTGAACCGCATGTTGCGTTAGTCGTTCCTCCATTACCTGTCCATGTTTCATCTCCAGAGTTGTTGATCTGATCGCATAAAATAGAACGATTCATGGTAATTGAAACGGTGTATGGACCAGCGCCACCAGTAGGAGTAACCGTGTACGTTGATTTATCATATCCCGCAACGCCATAATAAATATGCGGATTAGAATTAGTGCATGAAGAAGTGAGTGTTGTTGCCACTGATACACTAAATGTGCACATCGAAGTATTTCCATGTATGTCTGTTGCAACAGCAGTTACATTAGTTACTCCGGTATTAAACACAACATTATTGAGTGTAGTAGATGCTCCGCTGCCTGATGTAGTAGCGCCACTGAGTGTGTATGTTATGGAAGAAATGTCGCAATTATCTGTTGCAGTTGCATCCCATGATGTATTAAGTTGCTTATATGAACATGAAGAATTATTAGGGTTGACTGATTTATTTCCTGTACAGGTAAT
>JAICZH010000041.1 GCA_025933775.1 Chitinophagaceae bacterium | reverse complement strand
CCTTCTTTTGGTTTTTCATTTATTAAAGTAAATCCTTCATTTACCAATCTTTTTATTTCGGCTTCCATATCATCCACTTCAAAAGCAATGTGATGAATGCCTTCGCCTTTTTTTTCTATAAATTTATTGATAACACTTGCGGGGCCATACGCTTCGAGCAATTCTATTTTGCTGTTTCCTTTTTTAAAAAATGCAGTGTTCACCTGTTCGCTGTCCACCACTTCCGTTTTATAACAAGACGTGTTCAATAATTTTTCAAACAAAGGAATAGAAGCCGAAAGCTTACTAACGGCAATCCCTATGTGCTCAATTTTTTTCATAAAAATATTTTAAGTAAAATTATGCTAATGCCACAAAGGCTCAAAGGCTGAAAGAAACACAAATAAAAATTATAATTGGTTAGATGAAATGAATAAATCAAACTTCGAGTGCGTTTCGTTCCCTCTCCTTTGGAGAGGGGTTGGGGTGAGGCTAAAATATAACTTAAATTTTTATGCCATTGAATTAATTTTGCAAGTGAAAAATTTATTTTATTTCATGCTGCAATTGCCCATTTATCTTGATAATAATGCCACCACTAAAATGGACAATCGTGTGCTGGATGCAATGATTCCATATTTTATGGAGCGCTATGGAAATGCAGCAAGCAGAACACATTCGTTTGGTTGGCAAGCCGAAGAAGCTGTAGAATATGCGCGGGAACAGGCAGCGCAATTAATAAGCGCGGAACCAAAAGAAATTATTTTTACATCAGGCGCTACCGAATCGGATAATCTTGCGCTGAAAGGAGTTTTTGAAATGTATGCAACAAAAGGCAGCCACATAATTACTGCGGTTACAGAACATAAAGCAGTATTGGATTCTTGCGCGCACATAGAAAAGCTGGGCGGAGAAATAACTTATTTAAAAGTAAATAAAGATGGATTAATTGATTTGAATGAATTGGAAAATGAAATAAAACCGGAAACCATTTTAATTGCCATCATGTATGCAAATAATGAAATTGGGGTAATACAACCAATACATGAAATAAGCATCATTGCTAAAAAGCACGGCATTTTATTTTTTACAGATGCTACGCAAGTTGTTGGAAAAATTCCTGTTGATGTAAATAAAGATGGTATTGACCTGATGGCTTTTTCAGCGCATAAATTATACGGTCCGAAAGGAGTGGGCGCTTTATATGTGCGACGAAAAAATCCGAGAGTAAAAATAACTGCACAAATGGATGGCGGCCGTCATGAAAAAGGAATGAGAAGCGGCACATTGAATGTACCAGGTATTGTTGGTTTTGGAAAAGCGTGTGAGTTATGCAAAAATGAAATGAATAAAGAAAGTGAGCAAATAAAAAAATTACGCGATAAGCTCGAATTAGAATTATTAAAACTTGAAAATGTTTTTGTAAACGGAAGCATAACGCATCGCCTGCCCAATACATCCAATCTTAGTTTTAAATATACTGACAGTGAATCATTAATGCTTGGTTTTAATAAAGACATTGCGGTAAGTTCCGGCTCGGCCTGCACTTCAGCAACACTGGAACCATCTTATGTTTTAAAAGCAATTGGATTGGATGACGATCTCGCAAAAACATCCATACGTTTTGGATTAAGCCGCTTTACAACCGAAGAAGAAATTAATTATGCCATTCAGCGTATAGGCGTTACCGTTAGTAAAATAAGAGAAATGAACTCAGTTGGGAAATGAAACATAAATTGATTTCCTAAAACCACAGCAAAGTGATCAATAATTTTTGATATAATTTTGCATTAATAAATTTTTTATGATCTACATAAGTGATAAGGCAAAAGAAAAAGTGAACAGTTTGCTACATGATGCTCATCTTTCAGATAAAGAATATTTTTTGAGAGTAAGCGTGGTAAGCGGCGGTTGCTCCGGCCTTAGTTATAAAATGGATTTTGATAATGAAAAAAAACCCAACGACCAGGAGTTTGAAGATAAAGGAATAAAAATAGTTACTGATCTTAAAAGCTTTTTATATCTCGTAAATACCACTTTGGAATTTAGCGAAGGCCTCAATGGCAAGGGATTTTATTTCAACAATCCCAATGCCAGCCGCAGTTGTGGTTGCGGTGAAAGTTTTGGTGTATAAAATTTTTCTACAACAAGGCTTTCAATCGAAGCCTGTTCTAATAAATATTGCTGTTGATTTTTTAGCCAAATAAATAATTACATTATATCAGTCGGCAGAGAAATAGCATCCTTTTTAATAAGAGGAGAAATTGGCGGCGGCGGCGGAGTCATCTCATCCTTTTTAATAAGAGGAGAAACTGGCGGAGGAGGAGGACACATATTATCCTTTTTAATAACCGGAGGAAGTGGTGGTGGAGGCGGCGGTAACGGAACATTTTGAGCAATTGCAGGTGGCGGCGGCGGCGGAACTGGTTTATTTGTTTGTGAAAATGCAGCAGATGATACAACTATACATCCAATAAATAAATTTAATTTTAAAGATTTCATAATAATTTTTTTTATTATGATTCAAAAATTTATTTATTCCATAAAAAATAAAACCCTGTTGGTACAGGGTTTTCCAGTTGGTTTAGGTAAACTTTTTCATAACGGATTCTCTTGAAAAGATTACTTTTCAATTCTGATAAAACAAACGTTTTGGTAATTTCTTTTCAAAGACCCGTAAAATAAAATAAAAAAAGGTGTTAGACCTGATTTGGTAGCAATGTATATATGACATGCACTTAATTCAAAACGCTGCTTTTAAAAATGAAAATCTCATAATTATTTTTCAAAACCTAAATTGCACTTTTTTTACAACGTATGATTCATCTTGCAAAAAAGGAATTGCACCAGTTTTTTAATGGCCTTACCGGTTATATCACTATCATTTTATTTCTGCTGGTATGTGGCTTGTATCTTTTTGTTTTAAAAGACAGCAATATTTTTGATTTCGGATATGCTACTCTTGATAAATTTTTTGAGCTGGCTCCCTGGATATTTATATTTTTAATTCCTGCCTTGGCTATGCGCAGTTTTTCTGAAGAATATAAAACCGGAACGTTTGAAATATTGCAAACACGCCCGCTCACCAAATGGCAAATTGTTTCGGGAAAATATTTTGCTGTGTTTATTGTTATCATCATTGCATTGCTTCCAACGCTTTTATACGTTTATACCATTCATTCATTAAGCGCCACAGGAAGCATTGATGGCGGCGGTATTACAGGTTCTTATATTGGTTTAATTTTTCTTGCAGCAGTTTTTGCATCCATCAGTTTGTGGTGTTCATCACTTACATCCAATGCTGTGGTTGCATTTTTAACCGGCGCATTTGCATGCCTTATTTTATATTTTGGTTTTAATGCAATAAGCAAGCTGCCTGTTTTTACAGGCAATGCAGATTATTACATTGAAATGCTCGGAATAGATTTTCATTACCGAAGCATCAGCCGCGGCGTGATTGATACGCGTGATATAATTTATTTTATAAGCATTATATTTCTTTTTCTTTTTGCAACACAAAAAAATCTTTCCAAAAAATAGAATTGTATTAATGAATTTTTTTTCATCTAAAAATAAAGGGTGGTTGTTGGTTGTGATTGTTGCAATCATCGTTGTTAATTTTTTTGCTTCCGTAATTCATAAGCGGATAGACCTGACCAACGAAAAAAGATTTACCATTTCTTTTCCTGTAAAAAAAATATTGCACAACTTAGATGATGAAGTAACGATTGATATTTTTTTAAAAGGCGAGCTGCCCGCAGGTTTCAAAAATCTTTCTAATGCTGCTGAAGAATTGTTGCAGGAATTTAAAGAAGATGCCAATGGAAAAATAAATTATAAACTTATTTCGCCGGATGATGCAATGCCCGGCACCACAAGAACCTATGCTGATACGCTTTCTTCACTTGGGGCGGTTCCTATTAATTTAAAAGTGCAATTGAAAGCGGGCGAGCAATCGCAATACATTTATCCGGCAGCATTAGTTTATTATAAAAATAAAATGTTGCCGGTGAATTTATATTCAGGAACTGAAACGGTAATTACTCCGGGTGAGTTAAACACTTCAGAAGCATTGCTTGAATATAAGTTTGCCAATGCGATTGATAAATTAATGGAAAATCATAAACCGATGGTTGCTTATTCAGTTGGCAATGGCGAGCCAACAGGCGATAATGTGTACGACCTTGTAGAAAATGTTTTACGTAAAAACTATAATTTGTTTACGATAAATATTGCCAAAGAGCCTGTAATTCCTGATACTTTCAAGCTTTTGATTATTGTAAAACCAACGGTTTCTTTTATGGAAGATGAAAAATTAAAAATTGATCAATATGTAATGCACGGCGGAAAAGTGATTTGGTTTATTGATAAGCTTAATGCTGAAATGGACAGCCTTCAAATAAAAAACCAGGTGATTGCTTATGATCGTAATCTTAATCTCGAAGATCTTTTATTTAAATATGGAGTAAGAATAAATCCTGATTTAATTATGGATTTGCAATCTGATTTTTTACCATTCAGCGTAAATGGGAAAGATCAGTTTGATTTTTTACACTGGAATTATTTTCCATTGTTTGAATCAAAACAAAATAATGTTATTAATAAAAATATAGGTTTGGTTGCCGGAAGATTTGTGAACTCAATTGACACCGTTAATGCACCGGCAATTAAAAAAACAATTTTGCTAAGTTCATCGGCTAATTCAAGAACAATAGAAACACCGGCATTGATAAGTGGCGAAGAAAATAGAAATGCGCCGGAAGATGATGCTTTTAAAAAAAGTAATATTCCTGCTGCCGTTTTGCTCGAAGGAAAATTTTCTTCCTTATATAAAAATCGTGTAGGCGTTACCGTTATGGATTCATTTGCGCAAATGGGAACTCCCTTTTTAACCCAATGCATTAATGATAATAAAATGATTGTAGTGGCTGATGGAGATATTGTTTTAAACGGAACATATAAAGGTGAGAATTTACCGATGGGCGTAAATTCTTATACCGTTGAAACCCAATACCAGTACCAGTTTGCCAATAAAGAATTTGTACAAAATTGTCTGGAATATCTCATTAACACTGCAAATCTGAGTGAAGCAAGAGCAAAAGATTATACGCTTCGTTTGCTGGATGCAAAAAAAGTTGCAGCGCAAAAAACAAAATGGCAAATAATAAATCTGGCTATTCCTGTTTTACTTATTATCATCTTTGGAATTATTTATCAATGGTGGCGAAGAAAAAAATATGGTCTTTAATATTTGATTTAATTATTGAATTATTTGATTATTGAATTATTCATCGCCTATTGCCCATTGCTCATTGCTATTTTACCAAAACATACCTTTGCAACAATTGAATTAACATGAATGCAACAGAATGGACGTATGTGGTTTTTGGAATTGTAATTTTACTTGCTTTAATTTTTGATTTAGGATTGCTTAGCAAAAAATCAAAAAAAATTTCTATAAAACAAGCGTTGCTGCAAACTTTTTTTTGGGTAGTGCTTGCACTTGCATTTTTTATTTTTGTATGGTATGAAGACGGCCAAACCAAAGGACTTGAATACATCAGCGCTTACTTGATGGAATGGTCGCTGAGCATTGATAATATTTTTGTATTTATTTTAATATTTTCTTATTTCGGCATTGCAGAAGAATATACTAACAGGGTACTTCTATTGGGCATTTTGCTTGCAATTGTTTTAAGAATTATTTTTATTACTATAGGTATTGCCATTGTTTATCAATTTTCATGGGTGCTATATATTTTCGGAATATTTTTAGTATATACCGGAATTAAAATGTTTTTTATAAACAATGAAAATGAATTTAATCCTGAAAAAAATAATGTTTATAAATTGGTTCGAAAAATTTTTCCTATTACTGACCAGCACAGCGGTGGCTCATTTACCAAAATAATTAATGGTAAAAAATATTTTACAAAATTGTTTGTCGTAATGATAATGCTTGCCGCCACCGATATGGTTTTTGCGTTTGATTCCATTCCGGCGGTATTTGCGATTACGCAATCAAAGATGATTATTTATACTTCAAATATTTTTGCAGTGCTGGGATTGCGCTCATTGTTTTTTTTGCTGAAAGGCGCTGTGAATAAATTTAAATTTTTGAAAGAAGGGATTGCCTTTGTTTTAGTTTTTATCGGCGTAAAAATGCTGATTGAATTTTTTGATATTCATTTAAAAATTTGGATATCGTTACTTGTAATTGTAGTGTGTATTTCTGTTTCTGTTTTATTTTCTGTTTATAAAATTGAAAAAGAAAATAAAAAAAATTCTTCAACTGTTGTATAAATTGATTTTTAAAATTGAATGGAATTATAAACTATACGATTGATGAAATTGCAACAATTACCAACGGTAAATTAATTAACCATAATGTTTCTTTACCTGCGCCCGTCAATCTTTCATTAGACAGCAGAAAAATTATTTCTCCGTCCAACACTATTTTTTTATCCATTAAAACCCATTCTCATAATGGTGATGCATTTATTGAAAGCCTTTATGAAAAAGGAGTACGGAATTTTATCACAACCAATAAAAAAATTGACGTTACAAAAATTCCTTTAGCGAATGTAATTGTGGTTGATGATTCCATTGATGCATTACAAAATTTAGCAGCACATCATCGTGAAAAATTTCAACAGTTAACGGTTATCGGAATTACCGGAAGCAATGGAAAAACAATTGTGAAAGAATGGCTGAATCAATTGCTGGAGGCGGATTTTACCATAGTGCGCAGCCCTAAAAGTTATAATTCGCAAATAGGCGTTCCGTTAAGTGTTTTAAATATTAATGAATCGGATAATCTTGCCATTTTTGAAGCAGGAATTTCTTTGCCTGATGAAATGGAAAAGCTGGCAAAAATAATTCAGCCAACGATTGGCATTTTTACGAACATTGGAGAAGCACACGATGAAGGATTTAAAAATAAAGCGCAAAAGATTCAGGAAAAATTAAAATTATTTATTCATGCAAAACAATGGATGTTTTGCTCAGATGACAATGAAATAAAAAAAGAGATTTTAATTTTTCAAAAAGAAATAAAAAGAAAAAATGAACTTGACATATTTTCGTGGGGAAAAGATAAAAGCAATACACTTCAAATAAATTCTATACAAAAAAAGAAAACCTTTACAAAAATTGAAGGAGTTTACAACAAGGAAAATATTTCTATTTCAATTCCATTTATGGATGATGCTTCCATAGAAAATGCAATTAATTGCTGGTGTATTATTTTAATTTTAAATAAAAATAATGATGCAATAACGAAAAAATTTGAAACCCTTTACCCGATTGCCATGCGGCTTGAACTAAAACAGGGAATCAATCATTGCACCATTATCAACGACAGCTACAGCAACGACCTGCATTCACTTTCCATTGCGCTTAATTTTTTAGAACAACAAAAAAAGCATACAAAAAATACAGTCATTTTATCTGATATTTTACAATCGGGAAAAAAGCCAAATGAATTATATAAAGAAGTTGCCCATCTTTTTCAGCATAAAAAAATAAACAGGTTAATTGGCATCGGCGCTGATATTTTTTCTAAGCAAGAGGAATTTTTATTTTTAAAAGACAAACATTTTTTTGTAACAGTTGATGATTTTTTAAATAATTTTTTTAATCTGAATTTTAACGATGAAACTATTTTAATAAAAGGCGCCCGCCGTTTTGGTTTTGAAAAAATAACACAGAAGCTGGAACAAAAAACACATCATACAGTTTTATCCATAAACCTGAATGCGATAGCGCACAACCTGAAACAATACAAACGTTTGCTGAAACCGGAAACCAGGATAATGGCTATGGTAAAGGCTTTCAGCTATGGCAGCGGCAGTTATGAAATTGCATCTGTATTGGAATATAATAAAGTTGATTATCTCGCTGTTGCTTATGCTGATGAAGGCATAGAGCTGCGAAAAGCAGGAATCACATTGCCGATAATGGTTATGAATGCCGAGCCTGATACTTTTGAATTGCTTATTAATAATAATCTGGAACCGGAAATTTTTTCCTTTGAAATTTTAAATCAGTTTGAAAATTTTTTAAAATCAAATGGAATCAATTTTTATCCGGTTCACATAAAAATTGATACTGGCATGCACCGGCTGGGTTTTACCAGTGATGATATAAATAATTTGTGCAGGATGCTTTCTCAAAATAAATCTATAAAAGTAATATCGGTCTTTACCCATTTGGTTGCATCAGAAAATAAAGCGGAAGATAAATTTACATTTCATCAATCAAAAATTTTTGAAGCATGTTGCCATACAATTGAGCAATGGTTGCAATATAAATTTTTGAAGCATATTGCCAATACTGCGGCAATAAGCCGTCATCCGCAATTGCAAATGGATATGGTGCGGTTGGGGATAGGGCTTTATGGAATTGATCCTGATAAAAAAGTGCAAAGCGTTTTAAAAAATGTTACTACGCTTACAAGCACAATTTCACAAATAAAAAAAGTAAAAGCCGGCGATACCGTTGGTTATGGAAGAAATGCAAAGATGAAAAAAGATAGTGTTATTGCAACGGTTCGCATCGGTTATGCAGATGGTTATCCAAGAAATTTAAGTAATGGAATTGGCAAAATGCTTTTGAATAATAAATTGGTTTCTGTTGCGGGAAATGTTTGTATGGATATGACAATGCTTGATGTTACAGGATTTGATAAAATACATGAAGGCGATGAAGTGATTGTATTTGGAGAAGATTTGCCTTTGCAAATCCTTGCCAGTTGGGCGCAAACGATACCTTACGAAATAATGACCGGAATATCGCAACGAGTAAAAAGAATTTATTTTGAAGAATAATTCACAACTCACAATTCACCGCTCATAAAACCTCTCTTTGCTAATAATTAACGTATTTGAATAAATGCGTTGCCCAATTTTGCTATCTTTGACACTAAAAATTTATTAGGTGAAAGGAAGAAATGTTTTTTTAATTATTTGTCTTATTGTTATTGCAGACCAGGCCTTAAAAATTTATGTAAAAACACATTTTCATGCGGGTGAATCTCATGCTGTAATTGGCAACTGGTTCCGGTTATATTTTATCGAAAACGAAGGAATGGCCTATGGCTGGAAGTTTGGCGGCGAATGGGGTAAATTGTTATTAACCTTGTTTCGTCTTGCGGCGGTAATCTTTGGAATTTTTTATTTACGGAAAATTATAAAGCAAAAATATCATCCGGGATTTATTGTATGTGCTGCATTAATTTTTTCCGGCGCTTTGGGCAATCTAATTGACAGTATGTTTTATGGTTTAATTTTTGAAGACAGCAGTATGTTCACATACAATGTTGCAAAAATTTTTCCGCCTCATGGATATGCGGGTTTTTTACATGGTAAAGTAGTTGACATGCTTTATTTTCCCATAATACAAAATGCTCATTTTCCTCAGTGGATGCCATTTTGGGGAGGCGAAGACTTTGAATTTTTCCGTCCTATTTTTAACCTTTCTGATGCTGCCATATCTGTCGGTATTATTACAATACTTATTTTTCAAAAACGTTTTTTTAAAAGTCATTCAAAAAATATTGTTTCAAAAAATATTGAAACCGAAACCCTGGTAAATGAGATTTCATAACTGAAAACTTTTTAATTTAAACTCGTACCATGAAACAATTTAAAACCGCATTTTATTTTATTGCGTTTGCCGCCTTGCTGAATGCATGTAAAAAAGAATACAGTATAGAACAAGGTGGAACAACCTCCGTTGGCACATGGCAATTTAATGACAGCTCCCAATTGTTCACCGGAAATATGGATAGCGTTTACATTGATTCTACCACATCTCCCAATACAAAAATTTTATATCTTATTGGTACTTCGTTAGACGGAAAACAAAAATTTAATCTGGAACTTTACGGCAATTCTTTTACAACCGGCACTTACAATGCTTCTTTGTTTCAATCTACTTTTTCATATACTTCTGGTGGTAGCAATGTATATCTGTCCAATCAATTAGTGGGAGAATTTATTGTAAATATTACTACTTTAAATAGTAATAATATTTCAGGAACTTTTTCGGGTGCGGCACGTAATGCAGCAAATAATGTAATTCAATTAACGCAGGGAAAATTTACGGGGTCATTTGTTACAAATGGAAACGGGAATGGCGTTTCTTCTGGTGTATTGGGAGATAGCTCAGGCAATTGCCAGCCTGTCGTTTTAAATGGAATTTATTCGCAGGGAATTGCAATGGATTCAAGCAATACAGTTCAGGTGCAGGTAACTGTTGCTACCGCAGGTTCTTATTCTATAAAAACAAATACTGTAAATGGAATTATATTTTCAAAAACAGGGACCTTTACTTCTACCGGTATACAAAATGTAGTATTAACTGCGAGTGGAACACCAACCAATTCAGGCGTTCAAAATTTTACTTTAGTTTATGGCAACAGCCAATGTAATTTTAATATAAACTTTGCGCCTCCTGCCTCTGGCAGCCTTGGAGGTGGTGGGGGAAGTTGCACTCCTTTTGCCATTGCGGGAACGTATCAGCAAGGCATACTTCTTAATACAACAAATACGGTGCAAATAGAAGTAAATGTTACTACGCCCGGCAATTATAATATTACCACTAATGCCGCCAATGGAGTTGTATTTTCCAAATCAGGCACCTTTACAACTACTGGTGTACAAAATATTTTATTAACCGGAAGTGGTATTCCTGTAAATGCAGGCCCACAAGATTTTACTGTAAGTTTTGGAAACAGTAATTGTACCTTCAACATTTCATTTTTGCAAGGTGTGGCGCCATCAGGCGATTATTTTCCGCTCACTCTAAATTCAAACTGGACGTATGGGCTTACCCAAGGAACTACTCAGGATTCTATTTATTCAGCCGTACTTGGCTATGCTCCTACATTTGGAGGCAATACTTATAATACCATTGCACAGTATGATGTGCCTCCTGGAGAGGCAACTGATTCAGCATATTTTCGCAAACCCGGGGGCGATTATTATGAATACATGAATTATTCTGCTTTTTTTGGGTTTGATCAACCGGTTACAGGAGAATATATTTTTTTAAAAGATAATGTGCCCATGGGCACTACATGGAACTCACCGGATATAATGGGGACTATATCGGGTGTTCCTATTACAGTTTATATTAAAATGACTATGTTGGAAAAAGCGGTTCCTGTTACAATTGGAACCTTTCCATTTCCCAATGTTATAAAAATGAAATATGAATTTTTTGTTTCAGGCAGTCCAATTGCATTAGCAACTGCTGAACGATGGTTTGCCTTCAACACGGGCGAAATACACACCAGCATTACCGGCGGCACTGAAATAATAAGTTATGATATTGGAAACTTTCATATTTTTTAAAGAATAATTTTTTACTGTAAATTGTTTGCTTTGCAATGGCATAATAAGAAATTATTTTAATCAACTTTAAATAATTTATTTTGAGTGGCTGTATTGTTGAACTCAGTTCTCAGGATATACATCCCGGGAGAAAGCCTTCCCAAATTCTCTAAGATTGTTTGTGATAAGCCTTTACTCATTTGAACCGTTTTTTTGCTTACCATTTTTCCGAATATATCATAGAGCTGAAATAAAACTTTTCCATTTTCAGGTAAAAATATTTTTAATTTTAAATTATCGCTGAAAGGGTTTACTGCGCTTATATTTATCAAAGCATTTTTATTAAACAGTTCAATTACTTTAGAATATTTAATATCTCCCGATACGCCCGGAAGTTTTAACCGGTAATATGCAACTGAAGAAACAGGTTCCGGATCATTAAAGGAATAATCTGCTCCGTATGCGCCATTTAATTTTGCTATAATAGCAGAGTGATAAAAATTAATTCCATCCAAACTTTTTTCTACTTCATACTCTTTAAGATTGGCTTCATTTTCAGCCCTCCATTTTAATAATGCCATATTATCATTAATAATACCGGTAAAATTTAAAATTAAACTACTTAGCAAAGTACAATTGACGTTATAAACTTTTACAAATATTTTCTGGCTGTTGCTTACAGAGCAAGAAGCATTATTTAAATTAGATGAAGTAGTAGCTACTTTAAGCCGGTAATAGGTACCACTGTCTGCTGCAACCGGTATAAAAGTGGTGTCAACATTATAAATCCATTCGCCATTTATGAGAACAGGTATTTTAGAACTACAATTGCCTGTACTTATCCAATTAATTCCATCAGTACTTTTTTCCCAACAATAATTAGTATAATTATTAAAATAACTTTTTACTGTATCGCTCAAAGAAAGGAGGGAGTTGGCGCATGCTGTGGCTGTATCTTTGGGGCTGTTTACAAGGTCAGGATAACAAGTGGCAAGTTTTATATCATCCAACACCCAGTCGTTTCCACCTCCTCCTGCGGCATTATTTTTTATAGTAATTCTGAATTGCGTTTCTGTAGGTCCCGTTTTATAAATAAATCCGCGCTTTTCCCAAATGGTATCATACGACATGTTTCCGGTTGTATAATAATCAATATCATTTATAGTATAAGAAAGATTGGGCAACACGCCGGGAGTATATGTTGCAGAACTATTTTGATCTATGCCACATACTCCGCAAATATTTCTCACCCATGCTGAAAATTCGTAGTAAGTATTGGGACATAGATTTTTTATTGTATCCTTATATACTTCACCGGTGGTGAATGCAGAATTTACTACCAGCATGTAACCGCCCGTCTGGCCCGGAGCTACCGGTAAGTTTCCTGTGGCTGTATTGGAAGCGTCCGTATGATCTCCTATAATATCCCAAAAACCTCCGAAAACCCTATTGGCATTAGCAGTGGGCTTGTAAGGGCCCGTATTATCAGTAGTACCATTAGCGCTTGTATTATTTGCGATTGCATAATAATAATCTGCGGGAGCATTTGCGCCCATATTAATTTTAGTATAAGTATTTCCTGATATAATGGGCAAAGCCCTGTTTTGAATATTTCCCGATCCGAAAGAGCTTTCAGCAGTAAAACTGCTGCTGGAATAATTATTACACAATCCCTGGTTTTGAATAACTTTTATTCCTGCATAATTAAAACGATACGATCGGGTTACACCTGATGTATCAAAATAATAATTTCCTGTAGGATGAATAGTATCTCCGTTATTTGCAGTTACTAAAAGTTTGTAAGCAACAATGAAAAGGGTATTACTGTAAAATTTAGGAAGGGTAGTACCGTTAACAACAGTGCCGCCTCCCGTTGCAAGACCAAAATTGGCGCCGGTTTTAGCATTTGTAAAACCTGTTCCGTTTCCTGGTATATTAATTCTTATGGCATTTGGAGTACTGTAATATACACCCGCATCGTCACTTCCTGCGTCAGTATAAGGGCCGCTTCCGGGAAAGGATACTCCTTCATTAGTCATTAGTTTGAGGGAGCCGCTGACAAACTGAACACCGGTAGGTATCGTATCAATATAATACATATTTTTTACAGTGGCATTTACTTTTACCAACGCATGTATTTCGATAGTATCTCCCTGCTCCAAAGTGCCGCCACCACTATTTCTGGTAAGATTAAAATAACTATAGCTTAATTCAAGTTTTTGTGAAAAACTGTTTGAAGGGAGTAGTATTTGAATTACTAAAAAGGAAATAACTGTTCGACTAAATAGTTTTCTTTTGAGAAGCAAAATATTATCAACTGAAAGTGCTAATAAATAAATTTTGAATATTCCAGAGTAAATTTTTTTCATAAGACAATTTCAATATTTAAAAAGATTTTTCTGGGATATTCAATACGAATAAACGCATTTATATCGTATTTATTATATTTAAATAATAATCCGTATAAAATAAGTTTCTTTGTTTTATCGTTTGTGTATGCGGCTTAAAGTGGGTCTTTCAATGGGGGAGGAACTCCTCCTCCCAATGCCGGGCGAATTCTTGAGTTTATTTATACAGGTTCTTTACTTTCTATCGGCAATGATTCATTATACCGCTATGTAAGAAATTCTTCAATAAAAATTTCTCCCAACCCTGCAAAAAATATTTTATACGTAGAAAGTATAGAAACGAGAGCAAACCTTTGCATTATAAAATTTATGACGCAACGGGCAAATTAATTTTATATGGAAATAATACAAATGATTACTTTACCATAAACGTTCAAACGCTGCATTCGGGGTTGTATATTTTTAAATTATATAACGCATACCAGGTAAATATTTCAACAAAAAAAATCGTAATTGAATAATTCAAACAGATAACACGAATTTGATACACTCAAGAATTAAAAAAACACTGATTGATTATTCACAGAATTTAATATGAAGTATTTTTTATTCAATTTTGCCAACCATATTTTTAGGAACCACCCATTCATCAAATTGTTCAGGCGTTACATACCCCAGTTTTACCGCCATTTCTTTTAAAGTAGTATTTTCTTTATGCGCTTTTTGGGCTATTTCAGCAGCTTTATAATAACCAATTTTTGTATTAAGCGCTGTTACCAGCATCAATGAATTATCTACATGTTTTTTTATATTATCTAAAATAGGTTCAATTCCCTTTGCGCATTTTTCATTAAAACTATTGCATCCATCACCGATAAGCCGTGCGCTATGCAAAAAATTATAAATTATTACCGGCTTAAAAACATTTAATTCAAATTGGCCGGAAGCCCCGCCAATGCTTATTGCTACATCATTTCCCATTACTTGCGCAGCAATCATAGTTAGCGCTTCGCATTGCGTGGGATTTACCTTACCTGGCATAATAGAAGAACCAGGTTCATTATCCGGAATATGAATTTCACCAATTCCGCTTCGTGGCCCTGATGACAACATTCGTATATCATTAGCAATTTTCATAAGGCTTACCGCAACCGTTTTTAAAGCGCCGTGTGTTTCTATAATCGCATCATGTGCTGCAAGCGATTCAAATTTATTTTCTGCTGTTTTAAAAGGAAGGCCGGTAAGTTCAGCAATTGTTTCGGCTACATTTTTTGCATAACCCGGCGGAGTATTTATCCCTGTTCCTACTGCAGTTCCGCCAAGCGCCAGTTCGCTTAAATGCGGCAATGTATTTTTAATTGCTTTTAATCCATGATCTAACTGTGAAGTGTATCCGCTAAATTCCTGGCCAAGCGTTAGTGGCGTTGCATCCATAAAATGAGTGCGCCCGATTTTTACAATCGGCATAAATTCTTTTGCCTTTGCAGCTAAAGTATTTTTTAGTTTTTCAATCGCTGGTAAAGTAAGATCGTTTAAAATAGTATAGGCCGCAATATGCATCGCTGTTGGAAAAGTATCGTTGCTCGATTGTGATTTATTTACATCATCATTGGGATGCAATATTTTTTCTTTATCAGTAAGTTTACCGCCATGCGATACATGACCGCGATTGGCAATTACTTCGTTTACATTCATGTTGCTTTGGGTTCCGCTTCCCGTTTGCCATACCACCAAAGGAAATTCATTATCTAATTTTCCATCAATAATTTCATCGCATACTTTACTGATAAGTTCGCATTTTTCTTTTGATAAAATTCCTGCATCCAAATTGGTAATGGCGGCTGCTTTTTTTAGATAAGCAAATGCACGAATGATTTCTTTGGGCATTTTATTGATGTCCTGTGCAATTTTAAAATTTTCAATGCTTCTCTGGGTTTGTGCTCCATAATAGGCTGTGGCGGGTACTTTCACTTCACCTAATGTATCTTTCTCTGTTCTGTATTCCATTTATATTTTTTCTTTTTGCTAATATTTCAAATTTAATTTTTACTCAAATTGGAAGGTTGATTTGAAAAAAGTCTTTCATATTTTTTACGTTTTGTAATACTTTTTTTTCTTAAATAATTTATGATAAAAAAATCAATAAGCGTAATAACAATTAAAATTATTATTAAATAAATTGAAACAATAAACCCCGAAGAAAATTTACCATTCCACAATCCGTTATGCCTGGTATAATAAAACCGTGCATCTTCCAAAACAGCTAACGACAGGATGCCTGCAATGAAATAAAAAACGCTCCATAAAAAATAAATGGCATTGCCGGTGCGCCAATAAAAAATATTTGAAAGCAATAATAAAATAATGGAAAAAATAGTAACAATATTATACAGCAAATCATTGTTGAGATCGAACAGGCGAACTACTGTAATGGGTGAATCTGAATTTTGTAAAATGGTATGCGTGTGAAAAATCCAGAAAGCAGTGAATATAATTATTACTGTAAATAATAATAAAAAGAGTTTGTCTGCAATCTTCATTTTTTCAAAGTTAACATACAATGCGCAAATAGGCAATGGGCAAATAAGCAATGGGTAAAAAAGCAATGGGCAAATAAGCAATATCCAATTACTCACAATTCACAATTGGCCATCCTATTCATTTTCCTGTAAACACCGGTTTTCTTTTTTCAATAAATGCCGCAGTACCTTCCTTCTTATCATTGGATGCAAATGTTTCAGCGAATAATTTTATTTCTTCATCAAATCCATTTTTATTACAATCATAAAAAGCATTTACCGCTGCAATAACTTTTGAAACTGCAAAAGGCGATTTAGTAAGAATAACATTTAAAATCTCTTTTGTTTTTTCAAGAAGATTTTCAGCTGGTGTTACATAATTTACCATGCCAAGTTCTTTGGCTTCTTTTGCATCAATCATATTGCCGGTCATCATCAGTTCCATTGCTTTTCCTTTACTAACGGTCATGGGTAAACGCTGAGTGCCGCCGTAGCCAGGAATCAATCCGAGATTCACTTCCGGCTGGCCAAATTTTGCATGCTCGCTCGCCAGCCTGAAATGGCAAGCCATAGCAAGCTCGCAACCTCCCCCAAGCGCAAACCCATTAACGGCGGCTATTACAGGCTTCTGACAATTTTCAATTTTAAAAAAAATTTGCTGTCCTTTTTTTGCAAGTGAAGCGCCATCTTCATTTTTTACTTCCATAAATTCTGCAATATCTGCTCCGGCAACAAATGCTTTTTCGCCTGCTCCTGTTATGATAGCAGCTTTTATATTTTCATCGTCATATACATTTTGTATGGCAGCGTCCAGTTCATTTAAAACAGTTTTATTTAATGCGTTTAATTTATCAGGCCGGTTTATGGTAATGATAAAAATATTTTTTTCTAATGTTGTATGTAAGGTTGAAAAATTCATAATTGTTTTTTTATTTTTTATTTTATCAACTGCACAACCTCAGTTAAAAAGATTTAAATACAAAATGGGTTTACTCAAAAAATATTTTTTAAAAATCTCTGTTTTCTTTCACCCAATTTTTAATGTAATCTGCAATCTCTGCAGTAGGTGTTCCCGGCGCAAACAATTTTCCTACACCCAATTCATGTAAAGATTTCATATCATCATCGGGAATAATTCCGCCGCCGGTAAGTAATACATCATCCATTTTTTTTTCTTTGAGCAGGTGCAATATTTTTGGAAATACCGTATTATGTGCGCCGGATAAAATGCTGATACCAATCGCATCTACATCTTCCTGCAATGCAGCATTCACAACCATTTCAGGAGTTTGGCGCAAGCCCGTATAAATAACTTCCATACCTGCATCACGAAGTGAAGTGGCAATTACTTTAGCTCCCCGATCGTGACCATCAAGACCTACTTTTGCAACCAAAACTCTTATAGGTCTTGGTTTTGTTGTATTTTTTTTTGAAGAAATTATTTTTTGTTTTGCCATGCAAATAAAGATAAAAGAAAATTTTTTTACGATTTATTATTCAATAAAGTTAAGCCATGTTCTATCCGTTTAATAGTTTCATCTTTGCCTAAAACTGATGCAATATCAAAAACGCCCGGTCCATACTTTGCGCCAACAAGCATGATGCGAAAAGGCAATAAAACATCGCCGGATTTTATTTGACTTGCGGCTGCAATTTCTTTAAATGTTTTTTCGAGATCATCGTGCTGCCATTGATTTATTAATTGATACGAACGAATTAATTCTACAAAAAATTGATTCTTCTTTTCATTCCACTTCGGCTGTATTGACGCCGTATCAATGGTTTGGGGCGCTTTAAAAAAGAATGAAGACTGGTGCAGAAAATCTGTGAGCAATGTGCACCGGTCTTTTACTAATTCAATAATCTTTTTTAATTTTTCATCGTCATCTATTTTAATACCTGCATCTTCCATTATATTTTTTACGATTGCCCATTGCCCATTGCCCATTGACTTTTTTATCCATTCATGGTTGAACCATTTGGCTTTTTCATAATCAAATTTTGCCCCGCTTGCATGAACTCTTTCAATAGAAAATTTTGCTATTAATTCATTCAATGAAAAAATTTCCTGTTCGGTTCCATCGTTCCAGCCTAATAAAGCGAGCATATTTATAAATGCTTCCGGCAAAAAACCAAGTTCTTTAAACCCTTTCAAAGTATCGCCGGCAGCATCTTTCCATTGCATGGGGAATACAGGAATGCCAAGCCTTTCACCATCTCTCTTGCTCAGTTTTCCATTGCCATCGGGTTTTAAGATCAATGGAAAATGCGCCCACTCCGGCATGCGATTTTTCCAACCAAAATATTTCCACAACAAAATATGAACCGGCGCACTCGGCAACCATTCTTCGCCGCGAAACACATGGGTTATCTTCATTAAATAATCATCAACAACTACGGCAAGATGATACGTAGGCATTCCATCGGCTTTCAATAAAACTTTATCATCAATGTTGTTGGTATCCATTTCCATATCGCCGCGTATCATGTCTTTGAATTGAATAATTTCATTCGGTTCAATTTTTATTCTTATAACATGGGGAAAATTTATTTTTAATAATGCTTCAGTTTCTGCTGCAGGAAGTGAAAGCGAATTGCGCATATCATATCTTACATGATACCCGTATTGCAAATTGCTTTTTCCTTCGGATTTTAATTTTTCTCTCAATGATTCAATTTCTTCAGGCGTATCGAAAGCATAATAAGCGTGTCCTTTTTGTACCAACTCTTCTGCATATTTTTTATATAAATCTTTTCTTTTGCTTTGCCGGTAAGGTCCATACTCTCCTTCTTGATGGGGGCCTTCATTTGGCTGAATGCCGCACCAGGCAAGGCATTCAACAATATATTGTTCTGCGCCTTCCACATAACGGCTTTGATCGGTATCTTCAATTCTTAAAATAAAATCACCCTTATGCTTTTTTGCAAATAAATAATTGTATAATGCCGTACGCACACCTCCCAAATGCAAACCGCCCGTGGGGCTTGGCGCAAATCTTACTCTTACTTTTTTCATTGTGTAAAGATAAAGAGGAGATATAATTTATCTTGATAGAACTTGGAAATAAAAAAAAACCACAACGTTTGGTGTGGCTTTTATTTATTTAAAAAATTTAATTATTAATATACTCCTATGTAGGTAAGAGATGTTCCATTCGGCCCCATCCAAACTACTTTATAATAAATTAATACCGGGCAGCCGCTAATTGGATTACCGGAAGAATCCAATCCAAAAGTTACAGTGGAAGATACTTTGGAGCCTGTATGTTGTACTTCGCCGCTCGTTAAATTAAAATCGCAACTTTGACGTATTACTAATGGTTGAATAATAGTTGAAGTGAAAGCATTGCCAAATCTGTTAGTTCCGCTTACGGCGCCGGTTGTAGAAATCACAATGCCATTATCATATTTAAAAACTCTTGTAAAATGAGTTTCCCATGCGCGTTGTTTATCATTACTGAAAGTAACCGACATATTGGTATCATCAATTTTATGAACAATACTGTCTGTAGTCGCAAGGTCTTTCAGAAGGCCACCGGAAACATTTGTGATGGTTCTGGTGCCATTTATAACTACGCTTTTATTATCAGAATTTCTGGTTACGGTAAAGTTTACAAACTGAACCGTTAACGATGCATTTGCTTCTCTCCATTTAAAACCCTGCGGAAAAGAAATAATAATAGTTCCGGTTCTTTTTCTTGTGAGGCTGCAATTATTACCATTATAAGTAATAGTGATAGTGTGTGTGCTACCGGCAGTATCAACGGCAATAGTTGCATCGCAGGGAAGCGTAAAACCCGGAGGTGTTTGAATGCCTACTGGCGTTTGCGTTGCAGATCCGGCATAAGCATTAAAAGATGCATTGGCGTCATTTGTAGCAATGTCGGTTTCAGAAGAGTAAAAACTCTGGTCATCAGCCTGAGCTTTTGTTTCAGTAGCAGTATCTGTTGATGTACTACTGTTGTTGTCTTTTTTACAGGATGTAACTCCTGCGCTGAAAGTAATTATCGCAGATGCGATCAAAAAATTTTTTAGTCTCATAGAGTAATTTTTTTTAAAAAATAATTTTAATGAATGTTAAGACGAAACGTAACCCGGGGGGTTTAATTCCTTTAAAAAAATTATTTTCTTTGCGTGTTTTATTTTGTAGGAACGCAACACTTATAAAAAAATTGTATCCAGAATGTTTGAGAAATGTAAAAAAATAAAAGATGAAATAAACATGACTTTTGATGAGGTTTCTGCGCCACTATCAACTCATTTATTTTGAAGGGATTTAAAAATATTATGCCCACGCACTTCTTTTATATTAATAATGCGAAAACAATTTTCTATTTATAAAAGAATTGACCCTTCAAATTTTTTTTATGTATTCAAATACCTTTCCAATAATTTTTTCCAGTTGAAATAAAGTGCATCATACAACTGTGCATTATCCGGTTCTATTTTTTTTATCGGTTTAAATTGAGCAAATGCTTCATTAAAATTTTTATATACGCCTGCACCAATACCTGCTCCCAATGCGGCTCCTGTGCTTCCATCGTTATTATACAATTCAACTGATATGCCGCTTGCATTTACAAATGATTGTATAAAAACATTACTAAAAAATAAATTAGCTTTTCCTGCACGAATAATTTTTGGATGCAATCCATTTTCTTTCATTATATCCAATCCATAACGAAATGCAAATGCAACCCCTTCCTGTACGGCTCTAAAAATATGAGCTTTTGAATGTTTATTTAAATCAACATTACAAATTTGAGCGCCAATAATTTTATTCTGTAACATGCGCTCAGCGCCATTTCCAAAGGGCAATACAAATAATCCATCGCTTCCGGGATTTATTTTTGAAGCCATCTCATCCATTTCCTGGTAAGTAAAATTATCGCCGCATATTTTTTTTATCCAACTATTCATAATACCTGTTCCGTTAATGCAAAGCAAAATTCCTAGGCGAACCTCATCACCAAACCATTCTGCTTTATGATTTACATGTGCAAATGCATTCACTCTTGAATATGTATCATGCAACAATTGATCCGTAACTGCATAAATAACCCCTGAAGTGCCCGCCGTTGCTGCTACTTCGCCGGGGTCAAGCACGTGCAACGATAATGCATTATTCAGCTGATCACCCGCTTTGTACGTTACTGAAATATTTTCTTTTAATGAAAGTTGCTTTGCAATTGCAGGTAATAATTTTCCGTGAGAAGAAAATAAAGGTTGCACATCAGGGATAATAGAATTATCAAAACCAAAATGATTCATCACATCTGAAGAGATTTTATTTTTTTTAAAATCAAATAAAATCGCTTCTGATAATGCCGAAGATGTTGTTGTGATCTCACCGGTTAATTTCATCGAAATAAAATCGCCAGGCAACATAATTTTATCAATCTTTTTATAAATCTCCGGTTCATTATTTTTTACCCAACTTAATTTTGATGCGGTAAAATTTCCTGGCGAATTTAAAAGACAGGAAGAACAAGTGTTTTCACCAATTGCATTAAAAGCAATTTCACCAATTGTAACAGCCCTGCTATCGCACCAGATAATGCTGTCGCGTAAAACTTTTTGTTGTTTATCAACAATAACAAGCCCATGCATCTGGTAAGAAATTCCAATGGCAGTAATATCCTTCGGATTAAAATTTTTTGTATCATTTAATTTTCGTATAGCCATCACCGTTAGTTGCCACCAAAGTTCAGGAGATTGCTCTGCCCAACCGGATTGTAAAGAAGTAATCGGGGATTCAGTTTCGGGATATTGAGCAGTTGCAATACAGTGTTGGGTTGCTGCATCTACCACAGCAACTTTTATAAATGAAGTGCCAATATCAATTCCTAATAACAACATAGTTTTTTGCCACAAACTATACGAATTGCACGAATTATACGAATTGAATAATTATATTTATTTCAAGACTTATTTTATAGTTAGCAAAGCTGCCACAGGTTTCGCAGCGCCAAGTTCCACGCTTCTTTCGGATGGTAAAGATCCTGCAACACTTATTTTTATATCACCTGAATTCAAAACGCTTTCGCCTTTATCATTCACTGTTTTCATCATATTGGAAGTGATAACAAATTTTATTTTTTGTGAAGCTCCCGGTTTCAAATTTATTCTTTTAAAACCTTTTAAAGTATAAAGAGCCGCATCCGTACCGGCATTAATATTTGTAAGATATAATTGCACCACTTCATCTCCTGCAACTTTACCATTATTCGTAACTGTTACTTCTGCATCAACATTTTCACTTTTATTAATTTTTGTTTTTGATAATTTAAGATTACTATAAATAAATTTTGTATAGCTCAAACCAAAACCAAACGGATATAAAGGAATGCCTTTAAAATAACGATACGTTCTGTTTTGCATGGAATAATCATCGAATGGCGGAAGATCGGAATCACTTTTATAAAATGTAACCGGCAACCTTCCTGAAGGATTGTAATCGCCAAACAAAACATCGGCAACAGAAGCGCCGGCGGCCTCTCCGCCATACCATGCATTAATGATACCGGGAATGTTTTCTTCTTCCCAAGGAATGGAAATAGCGCTGCCCGTCATCATTACAAATACTATTGGCTTACCGGTTTCTTTCAATGCTTTCATAAAATCCGTTTGCACTGTGGGCAATGCAATGGATGTGCGATCGCCACCACTGAAGCCGGGTTTATCTACATCCATTTCTTCACCTTCCAATCTTGGAGAAATGCCACCGACATAAATAATTACATCAGCATCTTTAATGCTGTCAATTAATTTTGAAAAATCATGCGGCTCTGTTTGTATAAAATCTGTTGCTCTTGAATAAAAAATTGTTGCGTTTTTTAATTTATTTTTTAATCCCTGCAAAACAGTGATAACAACAGAAGGCTTGCCATTATAATTTCCTAATTGTGTTTCGGCATTATCAGCATTTGGTCCTAACACTGCAATTTTTTTTATATTCTCTTTAAGTGGTAAAAAATTGTTTTCATTTTTTAATAATACAATAGATTCTCTTGCCATTTTCAATGCATGATCTTTATGCGGTTTACTTTCCAAAGCGGTAATTGAAATTTTCGAGTATGCCACACCGTTAGTCGGATCAAACATGCCCAAACGAAAACGTATCGTGAATAATCTTTTCAAAGATGCATCAATATCTTTTTCTGTAAGTTTTCCATCTTTCACTGCCTGCGTTAATGTTTTATAAGTTGCATTACCACATTCTACGTCTGTTCCGTGCAACACTGCATCAGCGGCGGAGCTTTCTGCATCGGGAAACATTTTATGCGTTTCATAAAAATCATCAATTGCTCCGCAATCGGATGTTACGTAACCGGTGAATTTCCAATCATCACGCAAAATTTTTATCATTAACTTATCGCTGCCACAGCAAGGTTGGCCGTCATAAGCATTGTAAGCGCACATTACTCCGGCAACTTTTGCATTAACTACTAATTCATGAAATGCTTTTAAATACGTATCCCAAAGATCGTGATCGGTAATATGTACATCAATCGTATGACGTGAAGATTCAGGCCCGCTGTGGATTGCATAATGTTTGGCACATGCAGCGGCTTTTAAATATTTTGGATTATCACCTTGCAATCCCTCCACAAAAGCTTTTCCGATGCTGCCCGTGAGAAACGGATCTTCGCCATACGTTTCCTGCCCGCGTCCCCATCTTGGATCGCGAAAAATATTTATGTTAGGTGTCCAGTATGTTAACCCGGTATATCTGCTGTGATCATTTTTGCGAATGCTTTCATTATAAATGGCACGTCCTTCTTCGGCGGTGAAATCACCCATTGTTTTCATAGCATTTACATCGAAGGTTGCTGCCATTCCTATTGCCTGCGGATAGGATGTTACGTGATACGGAGTTCTTGCAACACCGTGCAGACACTCATTCCACCAATCATAAGCAGGAATTTTTAAGCGCGGAATTGCAGGAGCTGAATTAAGCATCTGCGAAACTTTTTCTTCAAGCGTTAATCTTGAAACCAAGTCATTTACTCTTGCTGTAACAGATAAAGATGGATTTAAATAAGCAGGCGTTTGCGTATAACCATGACCGTTATAAAGAAGAAAAAGAATTGTAAAAAGAAAAATAAATTTTTTCATGAAAGTTTTGTCTTAAAGATTTTAGAAAATATTTTATTATTAATATATAATTAACTTTTATCTTTACTCAATACCCTGTTAAGCGCTATTGCTTGTCAGCTTTGATTTTAGCGATGTTAGATTTTTTAGTTTGCACTCCCAAATTCTTATTACACTCCAACTTTTTATTTTAAGATTTTCTGTAACAATTCTGTCACGTTTTTTGTTTCTAATTATTTTTTGCCGCCAATACAATTCATTGTCTTTTGGTTTCGTATTTCGGCAATTGTGTCCATGCCAAAAACAACCATCAACAAATATTACAATCTTGTTTTTTGGAAATGCAAAATCTGGTCTGCCAAACAGTTTATAATTTCTTCTCCATCCTTTAATTGAGTTGTCTTTAAAAAATTCAATTAGTTTTAGCTCAGTTGATTTGTTGCCTCTGCTTTTAACCTTTTGCATTATGAGACTACGCTGTTCTCTGGAAAATGTGTCAGCCATAATTATAAAATTCCATCACTGATTGTGATACAATTGGTCTCTTGTTTAATTTATCTCTTCGATATTCATTAATACATTCCGCAACATAATTTGCCAAGTTAACAGGCACTGCATTTCCAATGATTTGTTCTAAATCCGTTTTGCTTCCAGAAAATTTAAAATCTTTTGGAAATGTTTGAATATAGCTTCTTTCAAGCGTAGTTAAAGGTCGTACTTTATTGTCAACTTCAATGAGGTCTCCAACGTGTCGTTGATAATTTTTGGGAATTGGTCTATTTACTCCTCTAATCGTAGGACTTGGTTCATAAATACTAAAAATGCCTCTGCGCTGATAGCTTCTGGGATGACGATAATAATATTCAATACCTAAAGAATTTCCAAAGTAATCAAATACAGTCATTGGTTTTTTACTTTGATTTTTAGATAAGTAATAATCCAAAAAATTGTCGGATGAATTCAAATTTCCGATAAGAAAAAATCTTTTTCTGGCTTGAGGAACGTTACAGTAACTCGCATCTAAGATTGCATAGCTTAATCCGTATCCAATGTTTTTAAAAATCATTTTTGCTTCATGAAGTTTTTTTGTTTTTATTATTCGTTCAACATTTTCCATTACGAACCATTCGGGCTTTACATTAGCAATTATATTGGCAAAAGATATCGTCAAATCTCCTCGTCCATTATTTTCATTTCTCTTGCCGGCACTTGAAAAATCTTGACAAGGTGGCCCACCAATAATCATTGAAGGCTTAAATTTAGAGAATATTGAATAGTCATTAACTTCTGAGAGATCTGTTTCAAAAATTGGGTGTTCAAAATTATTTTTATAAATATCAATTGCTCCCTTCCAATTATCAAATGCAGCCATTATTTCAAAACCCGCTTTTTGAAATCCAAGTGATAAACCACCGCACCCTGAAAATAAATCTATCGTCTGCATAAGCTAAGTTACTAAAATAATTAGTCAAAAAGTTCGGGGGAATTATAAATAATTGCATCAAATCTTCTTTCTGGGCTTAAAAGATTTTGACCACCACCGAGAATTATATTTTTTATTTCATTCTTTTGTATTCGTGGATTCGTTAGTTCATCGCAAATCATGAAACGATGTGTGATACGCCCACTAACTGAAAAGGCTTTATCATTCCTTGTATTAAAAGAAAGTTCATCAATAATTTTAGAATGATTAATCTGCCCATTCTTTCCAAAATCATATAACATTTTGAAAAGCCAAATGATGGTTCTTATTTGTCTTGTTATCCTTGTTGCTTCGCTTAGTTCACCTCTTGCAACATCAACAAAAAGTTGAGCAAACGCAAAATTTGACCAAACAAAAACATCAAGACAGTTTTTAGCAAGTTTGGGAGATTTGCCAATTGTCTTCCAAATTGGCTGCATTAAAATCGGTTCCTGTTTTTCAATAATCGAAAGAATAATTTTATCGATTGCTATAATCATTTTAGGTATATTCAGCCATATATTTTCTCCTATAGCCCAATCACCAATTTGTTCAAATTCATTTCCAATTAATTCTTGAAGTTCCTGCTTATTATCTTTAAAATTTGCTGCAATGCTACATGCCAAATAAACAATAGTATCTGGTCTTATAACAATTTCACATCCATAATATTCTTCGCTTAAATCACAGGTAGAATTATCAGGTAATGCTGTAAGTTTTACTTCGATTGGACGAAGACTTTGACCATTGCTTCTAAGCTGCGTAACTAAGTCAACTCTTGGCAGGTGTCCGATTAATAATTGTTGATACGGGGTAAAAGGACTTTCAAAAGAGAAGAAAAGATTATCAGATGTTGGCGAAATACCAAACAACTCAGTTGTTGAAATTGTTCCATGCTGAACTTTCAAATCTTTATCCAAAAAAAGATATATGTTATCGAGTTCTTTTGAACTTAAATAATTTGTTAAGCCTGCGGGAAAAGATGAGTTGAACTGATTTTTGCCCCAAGTATCTGCCTGTGCAAAATCTCTATTTGAGTAAGTTATTCCGAAAAGTCCCGGCTTTTGTTCTACCATTTATTTAATATCTTAATAAAAAACTTCAAATTTAGGGGTTATGTTTGGCTTTTGAAGTGTTGCAGTATGATAACGCTTAAATTAGCAGTTGAGCAAACCATTTAGAAGATTTCAATATTTTACTCATACAGAATATTTTACTAAAACTCAACATTAGATAATAATGCATCTTCAACCGTTTGCTTAGGTTTTCTTTTCCACAAAAATTCTATTTCTTCCAATGTTTTTCCTTTTGTTTCAGGAACTAATTTCCACATAAAGATGGCTGATAAAATTCCCATGATTCCATAAATCCAGTACGAAAATCCGTGATGAAATTTATTGGTG
>JAICZH010000070.1 GCA_025933775.1 Chitinophagaceae bacterium | reverse complement strand
TTTTCATCTTTAATTAATTCAAGAATCGTTTCCATTAAATGCTTTTGTACATCAGCATCGCGTACCATTAATGCAGCATTTTTTTTTACTAAAGCAAGGGCATTGGCCGCCTGGTGATCTTCTGCAGCAAAAGGGTACGGAACAAAAACGGCGGCTTTTCCTACTGCTTCGAGCTCAGCAATCGTCAAAGCGCCAGCCCTTGCCACCACTACATCTGCGGCTGCATAAGCATTTTCCATTTTACTGATAAATGCATTGGTGTACATATTACTTTTTTCTTCTTCAGCTTTTGCAGCTTGCGCAGCAAATTGTTTTCCCGTTTGCCATATCAGCTGCAAATTATTTTTCTTAAAAACATTTATATTTTCATCAATAGTTTCATTAATACTTTTTGCACCGAGGCTTCCCCCCATAACGAAAATTGTTTTTATATCCGGTTTCAGCCCAAAAAAATTCAGCGCTTCACTCTTCGAAATTTTTTCTAAAAAAGCTTTTCGTATAGGATTTCCTGTTAGTATAATTTTTTTTACCGGAAAATATTTTTCCATTCCTTCAGTAGCCACAAAAATTTTTGTGGCTCTTTTACCCAACATAATATTGCTCTTGCCGGGAAGGGAATTACTTTCATGAATGAAAGTGGGAATGTTGCGTGCTTGTGCAACTCGCAGAACAGGAAAGCTTGAATACCCGCCAACGCCAATAACAGCAGCAGGTTTAAACGATCGCAGGATAGAAGTTACCTGTAAAAAACTTTGCAATAATTTTACCGGCAAAGAAATATTTCGTATCAAAGAGCTTCTGTTGTAGCCTGCTATGTTAAGGCCAATAATTTTATAACCCGCTTCGGGAACTTTATCCATTTCCATTTTTCCTTTTGCGCCAACAAATAAAATTTCTGCACGCGGTTCCTGTTTTTTAATTGCAGTAGCAATTGCAACTGCAGGAAAAATATGACCACCTGTGCCGCCGCCAGCCATTATTATTTTTATATGCCCTGCCTGCGGTACAATTTTTTTAATGTTTTCAATATATTTTTCATTAGTCATCTATCACTAATACTTTTTTTTATTAATCATTTTCAACAGTTTTATTTTCTTCGGGATTTTCTTCAAGGGATTTTTCTCCTTCCATTTGTTCTACATTTCGTGCAACACTTAAAATAATTCCTATTGCGAAACAAGTGAACCAAAGACTGCTGCCACCCATGCTTACCAGCGGAAGTGTAACTCCTGTTGTTGGAAATAAGTTTACGTTTACGCCCATATTTACCATAGCCTGAATTACGAGGGTAAAGCTCAAAGCCACTGCCAGAAAGGCTCCGAACGCATACGGACATCGTTGAAAAATGCGAATGCTTCGAAATAAAAAAAGCAGGTAAATTAAAACAATGATCGTTCCGCCAACCAAACCATATTCTTCAATAATAATTGCATAAATAAAATCGCTGTAAGGATGCGGTAAAAAATTTCTTTGTTCACTTTTTCCGGGGCCTTTGCCAAACCAACCTCCATTTGCAATGGCAATTTTTGCCTGCTGCACCTGGTACGATGCATCTGATTTATCGCTGTACATAAAATCCTGAACACGCTTTACCCATGTTGACATTCTTCCAACAGTGAATATTGCCGGTAAATCTTTTGAAGTGTGATCTTCTTTATTATAATAATGCGAAGCAATCAGAATGAGCAACAACAATGGTATTAATGCAGAACCTATTACCAAAAAAATATGTTTCAAACTTACTCTGCCGATAAACATCAGCATTAATGATGTACCACCAATTAATAATGCAGTTGATAAATTTGCAGGCGCTATCAATGCACAAATAATTAAAACAGGAATGATGAGTGGAAGAAAACCTTTTTTAAAATCTTTAATTACATTTTGTCTTTTACTCAATTGCCGGCTCATATACATAAACAATGCAAGCTTTGCCAGGTCTGATGTTTGGAAGGTCATATTTATTACCGGCAATTTTATCCAGCGATTGGCTTCATTAATACTGCTTCCAAATTTTAATGTATAAATTAAAAGTGGAATTGATATTAAAAATAAAATAGTTGATACACGTGAATAAATGGTATAATTAACGCGGTGCGCAAAATAAATAATAAGCACGCCCAGCGTAATAAACGCAATTTGCTTGAACAAATAACTTTCTGTGCTCTTATTCATTTTGTATGCGAGCGAGCCAATGCTGCTGTACACAACAAGAATGCTCACCATAGTAAGCATTACCACAATAGCCCAAATAACTTTATCGCCTTTGGTGCGGCTGAGCAGGTTTCCCGTAACACGATGCGCTGAAGATATGTTTGCCATGTCGCTCATTGCTTATTGACTATTAATTATTGGTTATTGATTAGTAATTATTTTTTTATTTTAAAATCTTAACTTTTAATTCTAAACTTCTAAACTTTAAACCTTCAACTCTATAAATCTTTCACAGCATCTTTAAATTGTTTTCCGCGATCTTCATAATTTTTAAACAAATCGAAGCTGGCACAAGCCGGCGATAATAAAACCACATCCCCTTTATCAGCAAAGTGAAATGCAGCCTGCACGGCATCTTTGGCGCTTTCAGTATTTACCATCAACTCCACTTCGTTACCAAATGCTTCGTGAATTTTTCTATTATCTTTTCCCAGGCACACAATTGCTTTTACTTTTTCTTTTACCAAATCTTTTATAAAAGAATAATCATTTCCTTTATCAATACCGCCAAGAATAAGAATCGTTGGCTTTGTCATACTTTCCAAAGCAAACCAGGTACTGTTAGTATTTGTTGCTTTGCTGTCGTTAATAAATTCCACTCCTTTTATGGTTGCCACTGGTTCCATGCGATGTTCGAGGCTTTCAAAAGTTTGTACGGCATCGCGTATTTTTTCTTTTCGTATATCCATAACAACGGCTGAAAGCCCTGCTGCCATTGTGTTGTATTGATTATGTTTTCCTTTTACTGCAAAGTCGTCCACACTCATTGTCATTTCTTCGTTTTGCCATTTTATGTGCATTTCTGTATTGCTTATATAAGCGCCCTGTGGTAATTCGTTTCTCATGCTGGTTGGTAGTGGGTTAGTGTTGTTTAAAAATTGTTTTAAATATTTCATCGTTACTTCATCATCGGCGTTATAAATAAATACATCATCTTTTGTTTGATTTTTTATAATGCTGAACTTGCTTTTTATATAATTTTCAAAATTGTATTCGTACCTGTCTAAATGATCTTCTGTAATATTGGTGAGCACTGCAATGTGCGGATGAAATGTTTTTATATCATCCAATTGAAAAGAGCTAACTTCTATTACATACACTTTTTTTGGCTCTTGAGCCACTTGTCTTGCAAATGAAAAACCAATGTTGCCAACCATTGCACAATCAAGCCCTGCTTGTTTACAGATATGATAAATCATAGCTGTTGTAGTTGTTTTTCCATTGCTTCCTGTTATCGCTACAATTGTGCTATCACTTTTAAACTGGTATGCAAATTCTATTTCACTTATTATTTCAATTTTTCTTTTTCTTACTTCTTTTACCAATTCATTTTTTTCAGCGATGCCGGGGCTTTTCATTATTACATCTCCTTCAAAAATTTTTTCTTTTGTATGAAATCCTTCTTCAAAATCAATTTTGTTTTCTATTAATTCTTTTTTAAAAACAAAATTTATTAATGAAGCATCGCTTACAAAAACATTATATCCTTTCTGCTGTGCCAGCAAAGCTGTGCCCACGCCGCTTTCGCCGGCTCCGAGTATTACAATTTTTTTTTTCATTTTTTTTTAATTGAATCAGCAATTAAAAAAATGGTTCTTCAATGGATTGAATTTAACGGGCCAGAAAATTGTCATCATTGGGATTGGAAAGGATCAATTTTTTAAAAAATTAGTTTTCATAGAAACAAATTCTTAATCTAAATCAACTTATCTCTTATCTTAATTTTAATGTAACCACTGCCGTTACTACCGATAAAATAGTAACCACCCAAAAGCGAACAGCAATCTTGCTTTCGTGGTATCCTAATTTTTGATAATGATGATGCAACGGACTCATTAAAAAAATTCTTTTGCCTTCGCCATATTTTTTTTTTGTGTATTTAAAATAGCTCACCTGTATCATTACACTTAAATTTTCTATCAAAAACACAAAACAAAAAATGGGTATCAATAATTCTTTACGAACAATAATTGCCAGTGATGCAATGATGCCGCCCAAGGCAAGGCTTCCGGTATCGCCCATGAAAACCTGCGCCGGGTAAGCATTGTACCAAAGAAAACCTACACATGCGCCGACAAATGCTGCAATAAAAATTGACAACTCACTGAGGTTAGGTATATACATAATATTTAAATATTCTGCAATGCGCACATCGCCGCTTACAAAAACAAAAACGCCCAAACCCAAACCAATTATAGCACTTACGCCAGTTGCCAATCCATCGAGACCATCAGTAATATTAGCTCCGTTAGAAACTGCGGTTACAATAAATATTACAATAAGGATGTACAATAAATATGTATAATGTTCCCAACTTTCGGGCAATAATTTTGCATAATTAAACTCATGTGTTTTTACAAACGGAATAGTGGTGATGGGCGTTTTCACGGTAACAAAGCGATGCATTCTTCCATCAATCACCACCGTGTCTTCATTTTTTCCAAGACGGTGCTCGCCGCGCTGTAATGTATTTTGATTGCCATTGATGTCTGTTATTACTTCTCTTTTTACCACTACATTTTGATTAAAATATAAAGTAGCTCCGATGATAATGCCGAGCATAATTTGCCCGAAAATTTTTGATTTTCCTGCAAGCCCATCAGCATCATTTTTTTTATACCTTTCACCTTTTGCTTTTGCAATGCGTCTCGCTTTTATTTTTAAAGAATCATCTATAAAACCAATAACGCCGAGCCACACAGTGCATAACAACATCAACCGCACATACACTTTATCAAGATTGGCCAGCAGCAATGTGGGAATTAATATTGCCAATAAAATAATTATTCCACCCATGGTCGGCGTGCCTGTTTTCATTTTTTCTCCCGCCAAACCCAACTCTCGTATTGACTCGCCAATTTGTTTTCTTTTTAAAATTTTGATAAGTCTTTTTCCATACACTGTCGTTATAAAAAGTGATAAAAGCACAGCCAGTAATACTCGGAAGGTAATAAAATGGAAAAGGCCACTGCCCGGAAACTTTATTCCTATTTTAGTAAACCATTCAAAAAGTTGATACAGCATAATAGCCCCTCTCTAACTCTCCCAGAGGGAGAGGATTTTAGTTTAATTTTATTTAAAACACTTTTATTTATTCAGCCCTTCTTAAGCCTCCCCCCCGGGGAGGTTTGGCGGGGCTTTATTTTCCGGTTAATTCAAACATTTCCGATAAAATTTTTTTATCATCAAAATCATATTTTATTCCATTTATTTCCTGGTATTTTTCATGTCCTTTTCCTGCTATCAAAACAATATCTTGCTGCTGCGCAAGATTTACTGCAGCTTTAATCGCTTCTTTTCTATCTGCAATTGAAATGTATTTTTTGCGCGCTACAACAGGAACCCCTTCTTCCATTTCTTTTATTATTTGCACTGCATCTTCATTTCTCGGATTGTCTGATGTAAAAATTATTTTATCACTATATTCACAAGCTACTTCGGCCATTACAGGGCGTTTTGCTTTATCGCGATTACCGCCGCAGCCAACAACTGTTATAACTTTTTCTTCTCCTTCTTTTAAATTTTTTATTGTTGCCAGTACATTCAACAATGCATCGGGAGTATGCGCATAATCAACAATCCCGATTATTTTTTCATTGTTTGAAATCATATAATCAAATCTTCCTTCGGCGCCGGTAAGGCTACTAAGAATTTGTAAAACCATTTGTTTATCTTCTCCTATGCAAACAGAGGCGCCATACACCGCTAATAAATTATAAGCGTTGAAAGTCCCGATGAGCCTGCAATGCACTTCGGTATCATTTATCATTAAAACCAAACCATTCAAAGAATTTTCTATAATTTTTCCTTTGAAGTCTGCCATTGTTTTCAGGCTGTACAAATATTTTTTTGCTTTTGTATTTTGCAACATCACTGCGCCACGCTTATCATCTGCATTGCTCAGTGCAAATGCTGAAGAAGGCAATGAATCGAAAAATTGTTTTTTTACTCTTATGTATTCATCAAAAGTTTTATGATAATCCAGATGATCGTGTGTGATGTTGCTGAAAATGCCGCCGGTAAAGAATAAGCCCGCAATACGATTTTGATCTATTGCATGAGAACTTACTTCCATAAAAATATGAGAACAGCCCGCAGCATACATTTCTGCAATAAGTTTATTGAGACTAATGGCATCAGGCGTGGTATGTGTTGCGGGTAAAATTTTTTCTGCAATTTGATTTTGCACAGTGCTTAGCAATCCGCATGTATAACCTGATTGAGAAAATAATTTGAATAATAAAGTAGCAATGGTTGTTTTGCCGTTAGTGCCTGTTACGCCAACTAATTTTATTTTTTCGGATAATTGTCCGTAAAAATTATGCGCCATTATTCCTGCAACTTTAGCGCTGTTTTCAACAACAAAATATTGTACATGCTCATTAATATTTTCAGGCAATGCTCCGCAAATAACTACCGTTGCACCGTTGCCAATCGCTGTATCAATAAATGAATGCCCATCTGCAACCGTTCCTTTTACAGCAATGAAACAATCGCCAGGCTTCACTTTGCGCGAATCGGTTTGTATGTCATTTATTTCATTTACAGCTTTACCTGTTGCGGAAATAATTTTTACATTTTTTAATATTTGCTTCAATAATTCCATTAATTCAATTGAAGATTTATGGATTGTCCTTTATGAAAAATTGTGTTTTGTGTCAATGATTGATAGATCACTTTGCCTGCTCCTTTAGCTTCTACTTTTAATCCCATATTTTCTAACATATACACCGCATCTTTTAAACCTAACCCGGTTACATCAGGAACTTTGTTTTGTGCAATTGAAGAATCGTACAATGCTTTCGTGTATGCGTAACCGTTATGCATAAACGCAGATTGCCATGAACTTGTTGATGAAGCATTTTCAGCGTAACCAAACGTGTTCAGTATTTTATTTAAATCAGTTTTCAAACCATACAATTTCAGAGCATTGCTGTCAACTCCATTTTGCAATTGATTAATGGGTTCGTTGCCGATTCTTTCAGCATAAATTCTATCGGCTACTTCTCTAAACACAGGCCCCGCAACAGATGCACCGTAAGCAAGTTTTGAATCATTACCATTTTGAATCACCACGCCAATAGTATATTCCGGATCGTCGGCAGGGAAGTATCCCATAAATGCAGACTGATAAATTTTATTGGCTTTATTATACCCGCGATTATCCATTGCCGATACTGCAGTGCCTGTTTTACCTGCAAAACTGTACACATTAGTTTCGAGCGCATGTGCAGTGCCATGCTCATTTTGTACAACCGATAAAAGACATGCTTTTAATTTTCCCAGCGTTTCATCGCTGCATATTTTATCAACCAATACTTTAGGCTTAAAAGATTTTATTTCAATACCCAAATTATTTATAGAATTAACCAGATAAGGCTGCATCATTTTTCCATCATTGGCCACGGCATTATATACCATTAATAATTGAAGCGGCGTTACTAATTCTTCATAGCCATGCGCCATAAAAGGCAACGTAGTTTTTGTCCAGTATTTACTGTATGGTTTTTTTATGTAAGGAAATGCAGCGCCAACAATATCAATACCGGTTGCCGTATCAAGCCGTAATTGATGTAAATGATTATAAAACTTCCGTGGCTGATTATGATAATATTCATCGGCAAGCTTGGCAAATGCTACATTTGATGAACGTGCGAATGCTTCTTTCACGGTAATATCGTGTATGCCTAAATGCGAATCAGTAACACGAAGCCCATAAAATAATTTTTGGCCGCCTTCGCAATCAACAATAGAATTGGTATCTACATATTTATCTTCGAGAAGAGAGATTAAAGTGGCAATCTTAAAAACAGAACCCGGCTCTGTTCTTCTGCCAAGTCCATAATTATAATCTTCAATGTATTCTCCGTCTGGTCGCCTGCCGAGGTTTGCAATGGCTTTTATTTTACCTGTTTTTGTTTCCATTACAATGCAGGTGCCATGCAATGAATTATTTTCAACCATCATTTTCATCAATGCATTTTCTGAAACATCCTGCATGTAAGTATCAATTGTGGTAGTAATATCTTTTCCGTTTTCAGGCTCTATCACTGCGCCATCAACGGGTATGTAAGCGCCTGCAATGTAGCGCATGAGCCTGCTGCCGGTTTGCCCTTTCAACACACTGTCGTACGATCTTTCCAATCCTACATTTCTGCTGGTATCTCCGCGCGAAAGGCCGATCGTTCTGTTAGCCAGCAATACATAAGGATTCACCCTATTGTCTCTTACGTCAATTATAAATCCGCTTTTATTGCGGCCTTGTCTTATTAAAGGAAAATTTCTGAGCGCTGTATATTCTTCAAATGAAATTTTTCTTTTTAAAAGATAATACCTGTCTTGTTTTTTATAAGCAGCTCTTAAAATTTTTTTATAAGATGATGGCGAAGCATCTTTAAATAATTTTGATAAACAAATGCTAAGTGAATCAAGATTATCATGAAATCTTTTTCCATTTTTTTCTCTTAACCCATCGGCGCCAAAATCAACATAAATATCAAAAACAGGAATGGATGTGCTAAGCATATTGCCATCTTCGCTGTAAATAGTTCCGCGTTCGGCATTGATATCAATATATTTTAAATGCTCGGTGTTACTCATTTGTTTCCAATAAGTGCCCTGCACTCTTTGAATATAAATTGCACGCCCAAGAATAATTGCAGCCAATACAATGATGCCAAGAAAGCATAAATAAACACGCCACAATATGTCTTTTTTTATTTCCAAGTTGGGTTAGTGTTTAAAGTTTAGAGTTTTAATTTTTTATTTTGCTTATTGTCAATTGCCAATTATTTTACTTATCTTTTTCATTCATCTTTATACTATCCGTAAGCCGCACCGGTGGAATTAATAATTCTTTCAAACCCAATGGGGCCACGGCTTTTGCTAATTCACTTTCTTTGCTTCTGAATATTACATCACGTTTTATAGTTTTAAATTCATATTCTTTTTCTTTCAGGTTTTTAGCTGTTGAATTTATTTCACGTATCATTTTATCAGCATAATGACCGTTGGCGATATAAAGTATGATAAGCATTGTTGCAAAAAGATAAAATGGAATATTGGTTACAATCCACTTGTTGTACAGCCATATTTTTCTTTTCTTTTTGCGAAAAGGTTTTGTTTTATTTTCTGTATTTATATTTTCTTTCTCCGACATTTTTTGAACTCACCCCAACACCTCTCCAAAGGAGAGGGAACTAATTGGCTGGGATTTATTTTTTAAATTTCTTTTGGTAATTATTTATTTTTAAAATCATTCTTTTGAAACTTTTATTTTTTTTGCAATCCGCAACTTTGCACTTCGCGATCTTGGATTTTTTTTCAATTCTTCCAGCGATGGAGTAATTGGTTTCTTTGTTATTATTTTTAAAAAATTATTTTGTTTTGTTCCATACAAATCCATTTTTTGTTCTTCATTAAAATTTCCATTCTTAAAAAAAATTTTTACCATCCTGTCTTCAAGCGAATGAAAAGTGATAATTGCTATTCGTCCACCTGCTGCAAGAACATCCGGCGCTTGCTGCAACATATCTTTTAATGCATTCAATTCATCATTCACTTCTATTCGCAACGCCTGAAACACCTGTGCGAAATATTTTTCAGGATTGCCTTTTACAACCGGGTACAGCGCGTTTTTAAATTCTTTAATAGTTGTAAACGATTGCATCTTGCGTAGCTGGATAATTTTTTTTGCTAACGTTTTTGCATTGGTTACTTCTCCATATTGCTCAAAAAGTTTATGCAATCTTTCTTCAGAATAATTATTAATGATATAAGCTGCATCTGTTTTTGCTGATTGATTCATGCGCATATCCAAAGCGCCGTTGAAGCGGGTTGAAAAGCCTCTTTCGCCTGCATCGAACTGATGGCTCGAAACGCCGAGGTCTGCAAGAATGCCGTTTACATTTTCAATTTTATGAAGGCGAAGAAAACGATGAAGATGCCGGAAGTTATTTGGAATAAAAATTACTCTGTCATCATCAGGAATATTTTTTATCGCATCCGCATCCTGGTCAAATGCAATTAATTTTCCTTTATCATTTAATTGCTGAAGAATTGCTTTGCTATGGCCGCCGCCGCCAAACGTGCAATCAACATATACACCAGATGGGTCAATTTGTAATCCACCTATCACTTCATGCAACAAAACCGGCACATGATATATGCCTTCCTGCATCGGTTACAATTTTATAATTTTATCGCCCGTCATTACTTCTTTTGCCAAATTGCTGAAAGACTCTGGTGAAAAAGTTTCAAAGAACTGTTGGTATTTTCCTTTATCCCATATTTCAATTTTATCAATTGCCGAAACCAAAACAATATCCCTTTCAAGTCCTGCATATTCAATTAAATTTTTTGGTAATAAAAGCCGGCCGGCATTGTCGAGTTCTACTTGAGTTGCGCCATTTAAAAAATAACGTTTAAACTGTCGCACTTTAGGATCGAAATCATTTAGTTTGCTCAGGTCGCTGAATAATGGTTTCCAGCTTTTGGATGTGTATAAACTCAGGCATTTTTCCAAACCACGATTCAATACAAAAGGTTCCGCTCCGCTGTCAGGCAATTGCTTTTTAAATCCTGACGGCAACAGGAAGCGGCCTTTCGCATCTAATGTAGCTTCGTATTCACCTATAAAGCCTGTCATTATTAAGTGTTTATATTTTGACAGAAATAAATTTCCACAAAATAACACTTTTTCCCACTTACGCAACTATTTATGCAAAAACTTTTTTATTCACAGCTTAACATTCATTGCAGTTAAAGGTTTTGCTATCTTTTCTTGAAATTTAATGTGCAAAACCGGTTAACGGAATGTGCAAAAAATATTAATAAGAAATAAAAAGAAGAGATTAACTATAAATCATTAAAGATTGAATGGAGAAATTTTATTTTAAATTCAGAGTATAAAATTTAAAAAAAATTATTGACCAGAAAAATTTTTTTATACAAAATTGAGTGAAAAAAAATTTATGAATGCCGATGATGCAGTTGCTTATTTGAATGAAATTACGAGTGTACAATCGGTATTGCCGGCTGCATAACAGATAAGTCAATAATAAAACAACTGCCTTTTCCGATGACACTTTCGGCTTTTATTTTTCCTTTATGTGCATCCACAATTGATTTTACATAGCTAAGACCCAAGCCAAAACCTTTTACATTATGAATGTTGCCGGTGTGTGCTCTATAAAATTTTTCAAAAATCCGGTTTAGCGTTTCTTTATTCATTCCTATTCCATTGTCTTCAATTTTAATGCGCAAATTATTATTGAAATTTTGAGTGGATAGTTTGATTTTGAGATTTTCTTTTGAATATTTAATGGCATTATCCAGCAGGTTATTGATGATGTTTATAATATGTACTTCGTCGCCCATTATTAAATCGTTAGTTGCATTTAAATCCGTTTCGAGCTTGCCTTTTTTTTCTGCTAAAGGAAGTTGAATATTATTGATTGCAGCATGAATTAATTCATGTGCATGCACCGGTTTTTCGTTCAATTGAATTTCCTGTTTATCGAGCAAAGCCGCTTGTAATATAGCTTCTACCTGCTTGTTCATTCTTTTATTTTCATCTTTAATGATTCCCGAAAAATAATCCATCTTCGTTTTATCGTTCACTACTTTTTCATTTTTCAATGCATCTACTGCGAGAGAAATAGTGGCAAGCGGGGTTTTAAATTCATGAGTCATGTTATTGATAAAATCAGATTTTATTTCGCTCAATTTTTTTTGATTTAATAAAGCCCGTATGGTTATAAAAAAAGCTAAAAAAATAATAAGGGTAAAAGCCAGGGCGCCGGCAATCATCCAATACATTTGTTTCCAAATAATTTTATTTACGTTGGGCACTACAATTACCAGTAATTCCTGCGGAGCAATGCTTTCTGAAAAACTACTGTTGGAAGATATAATGGGCGAAACGAAACGCAGGTTGTGAGCGGTATCGAAATATACTTCGGTATATTTTTTTGATTGAAGGTCGTCGCCTATGATTGAAATACTGGTAATCGCGAATTCGAAATCAACATCTTTAATATTATTTTTTTCGAACGACTTTTTAATTTTAGATCTTATTTCTTCTCTGCTAAATCGGTGAACGATTGTGGATGGAAAGGCGTTTAATGGAAAAAGTATATCGCCATTTTTACGGCTAAAGGGAGAAAGGTTTCCATTTTCTTCAGCAAGTTGAGTAGCTGCAGTAGCCGTTACTTTCTCCATATCCCTTTCAAATTGTTGCGCTTTATACTGCACAGCCTGCTTGATCCATACAAACTGAAAAATAATTAATCCTATTAAGGAAATAAAAATCAGTAAAGTGATGATAGGGAAAATTTTTTTCATAAAGGGCAAATTTAATCTTCACAATTGCTAAAAGGCAAGGGAAAATTTATTGCATTGAATTTTAACTAAGTGTTATCTTTTTCTTTTTTGATGGATGTAATAAGCAGCTATGGCAGATTACTTTTTATTAAAACTATTTTTTATCAGCTAAATAAATTAATCCATCTGCTAATATAGTTATCTTTTTAATTAAGAATTTAGCTGCTCCCTTTCATTTATAAAAGTTTAATTTTTCATTATGCTTTATTTTTGTTGACATGTGTTACGAAAAAACTTTTGAAAAAAAATTACACGAGCTTATTAAAAATGCATTGGACGAAGATGTGGGAAGCGGTGATTACACCACACTTGCATGTATTGACGTTAAAGCAAAAGGAAACGCATTATTAAAAATAAAAGACAATGGAATATTGGCCGGCGTAGAAGTTGCAGAAAAAATATTTTCTTTCTCCGATGCTGATGCCATCATAAAAAAATTTAAACATGATGGCGATGAAATGCACCCGGGAGAAACAGCATTTGAAATAGAATCAAAAATTTATAACATACTTACCTGCGAACGCCTCGTGCTTAATTGTATGCAACGAATGAGCGGCATTGCCACGCTTACTAAAAAATATGTTGATAAATTAAAAGATTATCATACCAAACTTCTCGATACACGAAAGACCACGCCCAACTTTCGCTTGCTCGAAAAAGAAGCTGTAAGAATTGGCGGCGGATATAATCACCGGTTTGGATTGTATGATATGATAATGCTAAAAGACAATCATATTGATTATTGCGGAGGAATAGAACCTGCTATTAGTAGGGCCTGGCAATATGTTCATGAAAATAATTTAGCATTGAAAATAGAAATTGAAACGCGTAACATTGAAGATGTAAAAAAAGTAATGAAGGTGGGCAAAGTGAACAGGATTCTGCTCGATAATTTTTCACCTTCGCAAATAAAAGAAGCCATCAATATTATTAACGGCGCTTTTGAAACAGAAGCGAGTGGCGGAATTAATTATGAAAATATTGAATCGTATGCAGCCACCGGCGTTGATTTTATTTCAAGCGGAGCAATTATAAATCATGCAACCAGCCTTGATTTAAGTTTAAAAGCAGCCATCATACAATAATATGCCAAAGAAAAAGTTATATAATGCGAATGGCATTGTTTATTCAACCGATGCAAATTTTAAAAACGAAGAAAAACCGGAAGAAAAAACTTTGCGTAATGATGAGCAATTGCTGAAAGTAAGGCTGGACGCCAAACACAGGGCAGGCAAGTTAATAACATTAGTAAATGGATTTATTGGTACAACTGCTGACCTTGAAAAATTAGGAAAGAAATTGAAATCTTTTTGCGCTACAGGAGGTTCTGTAAAAAATGATGAAATAATAATTCAGGGCGATCAGAAAGAAAAAATTTTTCAGTGGCTCATTAAAGCCGGATATAAAAAAACAAAAAAATTATAGTGTCGTGAATTATTTTAAAACCAAAATCAAAAATATAATTTGAATATATCTGACTTTTAATAACTTTATAAACAATCCTCAGCACATGATCTCAAAAATATCAGAAGGTGTTAAGATAAGTGTTGAAACATTTTATCAGCCTGAATACAGCAATCCTGCAACCAGCGAATTTATGTTTGCTTACCGCATTACTATTGAAAATAATAATCCCTACCCCGTGCAGTTATTAAGAAGGCATTGGTATATTTTCGACAGCAATGCCGAGCACCGCGAAGTAGAAGGAGAAGGTGTTATAGGAGTTCAGCCTCACATCAATCCGGGCGAAAAATATCAGTATGTGAGTGGTTGTAACTTAAGAAGTGAAATGGGCAAAATGCACGGCATGTATTTTATGGAAAACAGCAACAATAAAAAAACATTTCTTGTAAACATTCCTGCATTTGAAATGATTGTTCCTTTAAAAATGAATTAAGCCCGCGGCTTATACTTTGCCTTTGCATAAATTTCATTTGCATCTGTTTTCATCAATTGGGGCAAAGTAGTTTCAGGAAATTTTTCCAAATATTTTTTTACAATCTGCAAGCCGGTAAATGTTCCGATATTTCCGGGAGAGCCTTCTCCAAGTTCCTGTGTTTTCGGCCCTTCGCCAATATAATCTTTTATAATGCTTTGCTCCGAATTATGCAGCAGGTTATTGTTTAAAAAAAAATTCCATATCACAGCTTCGTTGGTGTAACTATCTTTCAATTGTTTTTCTGTGTAGCCAAAACAAATATACTCCGGCGTATAAGGCAAAAATTTTGTAAGCAAATACATTTTTTTCCCTTTATCAACCATTTGTTCAATTAAGGGCTTGCCATCTGTATTTCCGGGATATATATCATCAATAATATTTCGCATACAGTTCACCGTTATATGCTTCTCATCAAAGTTGTATGAAAGATAATAGGGATATTGTTCCTCGCCTTCAGGGCTTTTGTACAATGAAAAATTTTTGCCCAAATGCAGTTGCAATCCAATGCCTAATCCTTCGGTGGTAAGTATATCGCCCTGTGTTCCGAAAGAGGTTTCAAAGTTGGCATTGATAGGCCCGATAAAAGTAATTACAGATTGTGGCAAATTATATTTTGGAAAATAATATTTTACAAATTGAAGCGCTTTTTTTATAGCATCAGTTTCTTTGCTGAAATTTTTATACAGCAAATCGGATGAATCTTTTATCGGCGTGTAATCGTGGATGAATAAACGAACAGCACTGTCTTGCGCATTTCCTTCAAGCAATAAACTATCCATATCAAGCCCAAGAATATTTACAATAAAATCGGGAGTAAACTTTGGATATTTTTTTAACAAAGCATGAATGGATGCTGCAACATGCATGGTATCTATTGCAAAAAAATCCTGCTCATATCTTTTTGTATCTAAATTTATTTTTATGCCGGAAACATCGGGAATATTTTTATGCCTGTTACACGAAAAACAAAAAATGATACAAACAATGGGTAGTAATAATTTTTTCATTCAACAAATAAAAGAAAAAAGTAAATAAATAATTTAATTTAAAAATTGCTAATGGCAGGTGAATAAAAATTTATGAAAGCGTTTGCATAAAAAAGCCGCTTTGGATGCGGCTTTAATAATTTAAATTCCAGGGTGTGTTTTACAACAGGATGAATGAAATTTTTGTTGAATTGCTTTCTTTGATTTAGTAATTTACAGGTATTGGAAAAAAACGGGAATCAACGGATATGAATTTTTAATCTTTAACAGGATAATTGAACAAAGGCTTTTTCAGTGGATTTGGTGATTAATGATTTTGTTTGTATGTCATCAATCATTTCTAATACAAAGATACTTCACATACATTTTTGTTGCAAGAGCATTATCGCTTAATTATTGCAATTATGAATTTACTTAAATAATCGTATAATTACGATGAATGAAAATGAAAATATACGTTACTGCACATTCCATCCACTCACAACTATCTTCGCTTTTTGTCCATCAAGATCGTGCGTATGACAGGAAACAGAAACGGTTCGTTCTTCACCTGGCAACAATGTAAAATAATTTTCTTTCCAAAAAACGGGAACTACTGATTCGTTGCTTTGCTCTTTTTTTAAATCTAAATAAACCATAAATGCCAAATGCGAAGTTGGATTTTTTACTTTTACATTCATTACGGTTTCTCCATCTTTTTGTTCAACCGTTTCCATTGTTTGCAATTTTATTTTTGGAAGTTGATTCAGTAAAGTTAAATCGGCATATTGCGATTGAGGCGTTCCGTACCAGGTACTTTTATTTTCTTCCAAACTATCTTTTTGTGTAGATAAAACATAAAAATTATCACTCACTTCATGATGTTGTTTATCGAATAATCGTAAATCCAGAAACCATGTTTTACTTGCATTCATATTTTCAGGCAATGAAAAAACTTGTTGTGTTTCCTGCGAAGCCAAATCAGTTATAGGAATTGTTTTTTTCAATAATAGTTTTAAATTAAAATCAAAAACTTTTATTTCTGCAGAAAGACCATTCGCTGCTTCAGATGTATTATTCATTACATCCACCGCTTTGTATTTATAATTATAAGAAATATGCAAAGGTTCATTTGCTTTTCTTGCTCCGTAAAATGCGCCGGTAGGCATTAAATAATAATCGTACAATTGCCACCAAAGTTTGGGCCAGGAAGCATTGTACATCCATTGAATAATTCCGGTTGATTTAAAACGGTTCGCTTCAAAAGCCTCAAACATCGCACGCATTCCTTCATAATTTAAATATTGCGCTTTGTGCAAATAATCAGTTAAGTCATTTGCTTTTCCTAATCTTTCGTCCATTGCGTTGTTATATGCATCGAGGTTATGAAATTTTCCGCGGGCTGCATGATATAACCATGAACTGCTTATCGGCCATAAAGAATCTTTTGGAATCATTTTTTGTAAACTCTCCAGCACCGGAACCTGCGGCCCTGGTCCGGTTTCAGTATTAAAGCCAAAAGCGCCGCCATACGAAGTATCAATGTACCAATAATCGGGCGGAACATAATCATATGGCCCGCGCATTTTCATTCCGGTTGGGCCTGTAATTTCGCTCGTCCATTCTTTAGCAGATTGCGCATACGGCCTCGTCGGGTCTTCGCTTTTTAAAATGTTCAAATATCGTTGTTCCAATTCCGGCCTTGGCCATTTATCACTTCCATATAACCAAAGAAAAATGCTTGGATGATTTCTTAGCCAATCGAGTTGGTCGTGCCACGATTCTGCAGCCACGTCCATTTGCTCTGATGTAATAATGGCGCCATATTTATCATCTTCAGTTCCGAAAATATTTTTCCATTCCCACTGGCAGCTAAAGCCAACCATTATTAAAATTCCTTTTTCATCACAGAGGTCATAAATGTGTTGATCTTCTCCCCAAAAACCTTCCATGCGGATGGTATTTAAATTCATGTGAACCGCATAATCAATTCCGGCGCGTTCATAATCGGGCGTTGCATTTAATAACATTTTATCTGCCCAGCCGCCGCCTTTTACTAATATTTTTTTACCATTCAGGCGATAAGCCCTGAAACCTTTATCGGTCATATAACCGGAAACAGAACGAATACCAAA
>JAICZH010000089.1 GCA_025933775.1 Chitinophagaceae bacterium | reverse complement strand
TTCCCATAATTCACATCGGCATCGTTAAATTTTTTTATTGAGCTTGCTTAAATATTTTATCATCAAAACTAATAATGCAAATTTGGAAAAGAAAAGATTAATAACATTTAAAACAGAATATATAATGCTTTAGTAATTCTGGATGGATGTCAATGAAACAAAAAACCTTCATGAAAATCTTCATGATAAAACTCCTGTTATTTTAAACGACCGTATTTTTATTCGTAATAGAGAAAAGATGATGAAAATAATGGTAGCAGATATTTTGTACATTGAAGCCGAAAGAAATTATAGCCGCATATTTACGGCTGGCAAAGAATTTTTATTATCTGTTACTTTAAAAACAATAGAAGAAAAACTATCAAATAATATTTTTGTAAGAACGCATCGTTCTTATATCGTAAACCTTGCGCATGTGGATGAAGTAGGCGATGGGCATGTAACGATTGCTCAAAAAGCAATTCCGCTTAGTTCAGGATTGAAAGCAAATTTGCTTGAGCGCATTCAAACGTTCTAAAAGAAATATAACGGTTTGAGATAGACATGGAAGCTTATAAAATGAAATGACAACTATAAAATAGTAAAATGGATAATCAAAGCAGTTGCCCATAATCTAAATTAAAACATTTAATTTTTTTAACACCTATTCAAATATCAATTAGAAGAAAAAACATTTTAAAAACGTAAATGCATACACGAAAAAAAGAAATATCTAGCCAAATCAAAAACCAAAACCAACTAACATGCACAATACAACAACCGATGAAGGTTTAAAACGAGTAGTAGGCGTGCCAGGGCTTGCTCTTGCAATTATCAATGGCATCATTGGCGCAGGCATATTTGCATTACCTGCAATTGTAGGTATTGCAATGGGCGCCTTTGGATTATTCAGTTATATATTTTGCAGCATAATGCTTGCTGCTATTATGCTTTGTTATGCAGAAATCGGAAGTCGTGTTACTACCAGTGGTGGCTCGTATGCCTATGTGGAGGCCGCATTCGGCAACTTTGCGGGTTACATCATTAACTGGTTATACTTTTTTGGCTGGAGCATTTTGGGCAGCGCTGCACTTATGAATGTTATTGCCGATTCAATAGCTATAATCTTTCCTTCTTTTGCAAATCCGTTAGTTCGTGTTGTTTTCTTTTTTGTATTAATTGGGTTTATGATTTTGATAAATGTTCGTGGTGCAAAGCAAGGTATTGTTCTTGTGAAAGCGATTACCATTATAAAATTATTGCCGCTTCTCGGCATTATTATTTTTGGTTTCAGTAAAATAAAAGCAGTTAACCTGCATTTGGAGCATATTCCATCGCTTAAAACATTTGGTGATACAGCGCTCATTTTATTTTTTGCTTTTGCCGGGTTTGAAACAACACTTGGTGTAAGTGGTGAATTTAAAAATCCTAAACGCACCGTTCCCCTTGGCATTTTCGTGGGAGGTATTGTGGTGTTGATTGTATATATGTTGTTACAAACTGTAACGCAAGGTGTACTCGGCACAGCAATAGCAACATTTAAAGATGCGCCACTTGCAGCAGTAGCTGAAAAAATTGTAGGTCATGCAGGAGCAACCATCTTGCTAATTACCGCTGCTATCTCTTGTTTTGGGGGGGTAAGCGCTGATATAATGGCTACGCCCCGTGTATTATTTGCAGGCGCTAATGATGGCCTGTTTCCAAAGTTTCTTGGAAAGGTTCATCCTAAATTTGCTACACCTCATGTAGCTGTAACAATTTATGGATTGTTGATTTTTATTTTTTCTGTTTCAGGAGGATTTAAACAATTAGCTATACTTGCCAGCGCTGCAATATTGATTGTTTACCTCGCCGTTATTTTAGCAACTATAAAGTTAAGAACGAAGAAACAGGATATTGGCGAAAAAACATTTAAAATACCGGGCGGATTGGCTATTCCTTTTATTGGTATTGCTTCTATCATTTGGCTGCTTACCAGTTTGAGCAAATGGGAAATTTTATCAACTATTATTTTTATAACAGTGATTTGCATTATTTATTTTTTTATGAAAAAATTTAAAAAAAGAGAAAACATTTTGGCTACATAAAATAATAATGATGCTATCAAAAAAAACTAATTTGTTTTATTCAATAATTCCAGCCAATCAATCATTCGCCCAGTAAAACCATATTCATTATCAAACCAGGCAACTACTTTTATGTGATTGCCCATTACGGAAGTTTGTGTTCCATCAATAATGCACGAATTTGTATTGCCTTTTATATCCAGCGATACCAAAGGTTCTTCAGTATAATCAAGAATATTTGTGTAAGAATTTCCGGCAGCTTTTTGAAAGATGGTGTTGATATGAACAGCGCTCACTTCATCATTTAGCTGAATAGTAAATATAGCCATCGCTCCATTAGCCACCGGCACTCTTATGGAAGAAGCGGCAATTTTATTTTGCATTCCCGGCATCAATCGCTCCAATGATTTTTGTAAATCAATTTCAACAGGAATGATAGATTCTGCAGCGGCTCTTCCTCTGCGAAAATTTTTATTGGGAGCATCTACCAATTCTTGCCGCGATGTGTAAGAATGCAAAATATTTATGTGCGCCGATTTAATGCTTATTGAATTGAGAATGTATAAAACATGAATGCAACAATTGGTCATGCAACCGCCGGGCGAAATGATGTTCGTTTCGGGAGTTAATCTCGTTTGATTGAATCCATAAATTAATAAAGGAATATCTTCGGCGCCGGTGGTTGATAATAAAACTTTTTTAGCGCCCGCTTCTACATGTTTAGTTGCTCCTGCCCCGGAAGTAAAGCTGCCAGTGCATTCCAACACTACATCAATATTTAATTTTTTCCATGGAAGTTGAAGTGGATCTGCAGATTGAAATACAGCAATTTTTTTATTATAAACTTTTATGCAATCATTTTCTATACATATTTCTTTTTCAAATGTTCCATAAATGGAATCATATTTTAAAAGATAGGCAAGATTATCAATCGGCATTGTATCATTTACTGCAACTACTTCTATATTTTCATGTGCAATCAATCTTCTGAACAAAAGCCGCCCGATACGACCCATCCCATTTATCGCAATTCGCATGTAGTGTTAAAAATTTTATTATTAATTATTTAGGAAAAAATATCATCATTCACAATTCGCCATTCACAATTACACTTTAATATAAATTTTTTTCTTATAAAGCCAATACCCAACTAACCAGCAAACCATCATATACGCAAGTGCAAATAACAACGAACCTAAGTAACCGCCTGCATAACTAAAAATGTTTTGATATATCCATCGGAATAAATTAGTAGAACCAACAGGAATTGTAAAGAGAACCGTTACCAATAACTCGGAAAGCAAATAAACAAATAAAGTGTTTTTGCCAAATACCTGGAAAAACGTGGACCAATTTACTTTTTGCTGAATTTGAATAATATAAACCAGCAAAGAAATAATAACGCAATCAATGCCTATTGTATAAACAACATAGCTGCTCGTCCATAATTTTTTATTGATGGGCAATAACAAATCCCAAAAATAACCGCATACCATCAATGCAAAACCCGCGAGCATAAGTTTGGTAATTGCTTCATAATTATTTCCTTTTTTTTGTATCCATTTTCCCACCACATATCCGCCAACAACATTGCTGATTGCAGGCAATGTGCTTAGCCATCCTTCAGGATCAAAGGCAACTCCTTCGCCATGATACATGTGATCTTTTCCCATCAGCCATACATCCAGTTTATAACCGGCATTGCCCAACATACTTAACTGCTGCGCAGGATCTCCAAACCAATATAAAATGATCCAGTATAAAAAAAGAAGCGCAATACAAATGATAATTGACGCTCTGACTTTTAAAAAATAAATCATAAAAGAAGCAATGCCATAACATAAAGCAATTCGCTGCAACACGCCCATGATACGGGTTCTGGCCATCGGAAAAGCAACAATGTGATGTGCTTTATTAACCCTGAAAAAAGGAAACCAATACATAAGGTAACCTAATAAAAAAATAATTACAGTGCGTTTTATAATTTTCCAAACCACTTTTTGCGTGGGCATGTTTATCCATTTGTTCATAACAAAACTCATAGCATTTCCAACAGCAAATAAAAAGGAAGGGAACACCAGGTCAGTTGGGGTAAAGCCATTCCATGCTGCATGATGCAACGGCGAAAATGTTGTTTCGCCGTTTCCCGGCGTGTTTACAATTATCATAAAACAAACGGTGGCGCCGCGAAATACGTCGAGCGCAACATTGCGTTGTTGCATAAGTGGAGTTGGTGAAGTTGTGGACATTTAATAAATGGATTTATAAAATAAGCAGATAAAAGTTGAGGTTTAAAAATACATCATTAAAATTATTTCAGATGCGAAAAGATAAAATCTAATTTAAAGTTTTATAAGGATTAAGAATTTTTTTCAAGCAGCCGTGGTCGGTGTCCCCGCCGACCACAGCAAAGTTTTTTTTTGGTTTAATTTTTTTTTTAAATCAACATTAGCAAAAATATTTTTTGTATAATATGATTTCAATTTTATAATGGTAAAATATTTTAAATAATAAATTAACTTTAATGAATGGAAGTAAATGAGCCTGCGCCTGAATATTATCCCAAAATGACGCCCATCGAGTTTCTGCAATGGGAACGAGCACAGGAGTGCAAACATGAATATGCAGGCGGACAAATTTTTTCGATGGCCGGCGCTTCGGTAAATCATAATCGTATTTTATCAAATGTAATCGGTAATGTATGGAATCATTTGCAGGGAAAAGAATGCAATATTTATCCAAGTGATTTAAGAGTTGCCGTTAAATCCAAAGATTCTTTTTTTTATCCTGATGCAACAATTGTGTGTGGCGAGCTGCAATTTGATGATGAAAATATTAAAGACACAGTAAAAAATCCTGCAGTAATTTTTGAAATTCTTTCACCTTCCACAGAAGATTATGATATTGGAAAGAAACTTTTTTTTTACATGCAGATTGATTCTTTAAAGCAATACTTTATTGTAGATTCACGGAACATCCATTTAAGAATTATAACAAAAATGGAAAACGGAACATGGAAATTTTCTGAATTAACTAATAAAACTGATACTTTACTTATCAATTGTATTCAACTGGAAGTAAGTCTGGGAGCGATTTACGAAGGAATTAGTTTGAAGGGTTGATGAGTTGGCAGGTTTAAAAGTTGAGAAGTTTAGAAGTTTAGAAAGTATAGGTTACAAGTATAGGTTAGAAAGTTTAATTTAGAAAAGTTTAGAATTATTATTTATCATCTAGAATCCCATCGAAACCATTTAATGCCGAGGAACGAAAAAATAATTGCATAGCCCAAAGTAACAAACAGCGCAATTGTTGTTTGGTAATTCCATGTTGATGGTTCCATTCCTACTGCAAGAATTGTTTTTACAGTTCCGAACGGTGACCAGTGAACAATATTTTTTAATTGAATGCCAAATAAACCCAGTTCACCAAACATTCCTAAAATTAAAAAAGCAATATATATCAAACGGCTTGTGGAATTAACGGTTTCAGCATTTTTTATGCGTCCTACAATCATTTGCCCAAGACCCAAATATAAAGCGCCTCCAATTATTGCAGTGATAAAAGTAATAGCATAACCACCGGCCGATAATACTATTTTATCATATTTATATCCAACAATAAAAACAAAAATTACAAGTAAAATAATCATTGCCAATTGAACAATTAGCCGGCTGAGCATAATATAAAAGGTAGGAACGGGCGTTACTCTTAATCTTTGAAAAACGCCTTTATCACGGTCGCGGCTAATCGAAATTGCATAACCCATAATGCCGATGGATGTAAGCCCGATGGTTAATGAAATAGAAAGTGCAAAAGCTGCGCCCAGCTTATCAATCACGCCTTTCCATGATACTAGGATTATCACCGGTACCAGCAGCGACATAATTACCGCACGCCGGTTGCGCCATTGTGTAATAAAATCAGCGCGCATGAGCGATAAAAAAGCATCCGAAGATTTTGGTATGATAGCTTCCATTTTATAAATTTTTTTATGAACGAACTGTTTTTCCGGTAAGGCCAATGAAAACATCTTCCAGCGTTATTTTTCCTTTTCTTGAAACACTTATCACATCCGGATTATTTCTGTTTTCATCAATTAAAGTTTGCGGCGTATTAATGGCAATTACTTTTCCATGATCAATAATAGCAATTCTATCGCACACCGCTTCCGCTTCTTCCATCGAATGAGTTGTAAGCAATACCGCATGTCCTTTTTCGCGAATGGCTTCAATGCGTTCCCAAAGTTGCCGGCGCGATTGCGGATCGAGACCAGTGGTTGGTTCATCGAGCATTGCGAGTATTGGATCATGAATGGTAGAGATTACTAATGAAACGCGTTGTTGCTGGCCGCCCGACAATTGCCCGAATTTTTTTGATGCAGCATTTTCTAATTTTATATCCTGCAAAATTGCATTCAATTTTTCCGATGTAAGATTTATTCCATAAATGCCTGCAAATAATTTTATAATTTCTGTAATGGTAAGTTCGGGCTGAAAGCTGGTTGACTGCAATTGCACGCCCATATTAGCTTTCGCCTGTAATGGTTGTTTTCTTATATTAAAACCTGCAACGGTAATTTCTCCTGATTGTGGTTTTAATAAACCTTCAATAGAACTTAATGTGCTTGTTTTTCCGGCGCCATTTGGGCCAAGCAATCCAAATATTTCTCCTGCTTTTACATTGAAAGATACATCACTCACAGCATGAAAGTTTCCGTAAAATACATTCAGTTTTTCTACCTCAAGTATTGATGAACCCGATTGGTGATTCATTATCATTTTTTTTGATTAGAATTTTTTTTGTGGGCAAATGTAAAAGATTTAATGAAAAATATTTTGGGAAGTGTATGAGTGGTAAAGATTTTGATTATACTTTATTATTATCTATATTTTGAATCGCATTTAATTATTTTTATAAAACAGAAACTAAACGAATACTAATTCATGCTTAAAACGTTTACTTGCATCACGGAAGGTTATGCAATAACAAACAAAGACACTTCATTATTAATTAATCATTATAACAGCGCCAGAAAACTTTTGAATCAAATAAAATATATTAAAGTTCCAAAAAATTCTGAAAGTGCTTTACAATATATTAAACTGCGTTTATGCATTGCCGTTAGAGTGAAATTATTCTGCAATTTCAATCAATTCAATATCAAAAATTAATTCTTTTCCTGCAAGCTCATGATTGGCATCAAGAATAATAACATCATCTTTTACTTCAGTAACTGTTACGGGAATAGGCTGCCCGGCTTCATTGCGTAACTGCAACTTCATACCAGGTTCCAGTTTCATATCGGCAGGTATATTTGATTTGGGGAATTCTATAATTGCCTCTTTATTTTTTTCGCCATAAGCCTCTGCTGGCGCAATGTTTATTGTCTTTTTTTCGCCCACGCTCATGCCGGGTATGGCCGCATCAAAGCCGGCAATCATTTGTCCCGCACCCACTGTAAACTCAAGCGGTTCGCGGCCTTCACTCGAATCGAACTGCTCGCCTGAAGTTAATTTTCCTTTGTAATGAACTTTTACCTTATCGCCTTTTTTTGCTGTATTCATATTGTTTGTTTTATTAGCATTTACTTTTTAGCTGGCAAAATTACGAAATGATGATGATCATGAAAAAGAACTGCCCGTTACAAATGAATTGAGCAAAGTATCCTATTTTTTTTTAAAACTAACGGTAACGCATAAACGCAATTTTTAATGAAACCCAACTGCATAAAAAACCACCGACATGGTGGTTTTAAGTTTTAACGTTAAATAAAAAATTACCTCGTTGCAGAAAGTTGCCCCCGAACTTCGCCGCCCGCATTGGCAGCGGTTCCCATGGTATAATACATATTTCCGCTGGTTAACTGTGTTGCCTGATCGGAAGTCAGTGTTATATTCCCTGTCATATTTCCCGTGCCGGTTAAGTTGTTATCCAGCGTCCACGGAGAACCTATGCTTGTACCATTGGCTCCGGAAGCGCCATTAAAAAAACTACCTGATGTAGGAGCGCCGGTAAGATTGGTCCAGTTTACAGTATAATTCATCACTCTGCTGGAAGGATCATACGTACCGGTAAAAGTTGCTGTCCCTGAACCGCTCACCGCAGGCACCATCTGAGCGCCACTTGCTGCACCGGAAACCGTGAAAGGTTTGTTGTTTGTTGTGTCAGATTTTTTATCACAACTGCTAATTACAAATGCAAATGCAGTAAAGAAAGTAAGCGCCATTAAAAAAAATATTCGCTTTACATATTCCATTTTTGTTTTCATATTTATTAAATTTAATTTGATTAAAATTTAGATACGGTTGTACTTCCTTTTCAACTTTACAATGGATATGCCAAAAGATATCTGTAGTATGGAATACGGTTTTAGGAAGATGTTTAGAAAAAACATTCGGTTGTAGTCTGCCAAAATATTCCTCAGCTTGCCGTTAGCATTGTATATTGGGGTTTACGGTGGCTTTGCCAAAATCTAAACCTATTTTGTTAATTACTTTTAGTGTGTCTTTTGTAAATTTATTTGTAGCAGATAATCAACATTTATATTAAAACCGTTGCAGGAACGAAACAGTTCAGAGAATTTTTTTAAGTATTTTAAAAAGATAAGATAATTTATTAAAACTTTATTTATTTTTAATTTTAAAACTTCGTATAGGCGTTACCGTTATATTGTACCGCGAAAAAGATCGCTTTATTTTGCTTCAATCATTTTTAATAATAATTGGGCATTAAATGCCGCAAAACCTTGTTCATCATTATCAAAATACAGGAACACATCTTTGTTTTGTTGTTGCCATTGCCAGCATTTCAATTCCCATTTTCGCAATTCTTTATTATCGTAGCTGCCCTGGTATTTATTTCCCGGGCCATGCAATCGTATATAAATAAAATCAGCGGTTTCTTTTATCGGCGAAAGATGTTTTTCTAATTCATAAATACAAAATGCACAATTATATTTTTTCAACAAATCATAAATAAGTTCATCGTACCATGTTTTATTTCTGAATTCAAAAGTGTACCGGTAATTTTTGGGTAGCCGCGATAAAAAAGTTTTCAACCGTTCTACGTTTATTTTCCAGTGCGGAGGCAATTGAAATAAGATGGGGCCAAGTTTTTCCTGCAATCTGTCGGCATGAGTAAAAAACTTATTAATACTGCTTGCATCGGCAGTAAGTTTTTTCATGTGTGTAATATACCGGCTGGCTTTTACTGAAAATATAAAATTTTCAGGGGTTGCTTTTCTCCAGTTTGAAAATGTTTTTATGGAAGGTAAATGATAAAAAGAAGTGTTTAACTCTACCGTATTAAAAGTTTGTGTGTATAAATCCAACAGTTCCGTATCTTTTATTTGCTGCGGATAAAAAGTTCCTTTCCAATGTTTATAATTCCAGCCGGAAGTGCCGATATAAATTTTCCCTTTCATTTGAACTTTCATTACAACGCTTATGCTAAAAAAAGTTAAAAAATTATTTTTCATAAAAAATTTTAAAATTATTATGCGCCACAGAACCGCGCCTATCTCGAATTTAATACAGAAACGGTTACCCGGGGCTACCATTTGTTTGAATGCAGGCGTGGGGGGAAACATAACTAACGGTAACGGGCAAACGCTTTTTACTATAATCTTTTGGGAGACAATTTATTTGATGTAACATATCAGTCTCATTTAAACAGGTTGAAATATTTTGTATGGAACAAGCCACACGTAACTCATGCAAAGAGAATATTTGCTTTATAGTATTAATACGAATTAACTCATTTTGGAATATTATTTGCAACAACTATGCGAAAAATATTCCGTATTAAATTAATCAACTATGAAAGTAAAAACTCAAAAAGTAAACTTGTTTTTAATATTAACATGCCTCGTGTGCGGCATATTAATATTTTCATGTAGCAAAAAAGAAGTAAACAACACCTCAAAAGCAAAGGTTCAAATTCGCTTAACAGATAGCCCCGATCCTGATGTAAGTGAAGTGTGGATTGATGTAAAAGATGTGCTTATTAATATGGGCGATACAGGCTGGACGAGCGTTGCCGATGCACATACCGGCAAATATAATTTATTAGATCTTTCAGATGGCAAAGACACACTGCTTGCCGATGCTGAAATACCTGCCGGTAAAATTTCGCAAATACGTTTATTACTTGGCGATGATAATTATATCATTACAAACAGCGGAGAAAAAATTGATCTCACTACTCCAAGCGCCCAGGAATCTGGTTTAAAAATTAAGGTGGACGAAGATGTAACAGGCGGTCAACTCTATCGTTTAATTTTAGATTTTGATGCAGCAAAATCTATTGTTAAAGCGGGAAGCAGCGGCAACTACATTTTAAAGCCCGTTATCAGAATTATTTCATTTGTTCCATCTGGCGGTAATATTAAAGGAGTAGTTCTTCCTGATTCTGTAAGAACCGCCATTTACGCAATAAACGGCATGGATACAGTTGCATCTACTTACACGGATACTTTAAATGGTAATTTTTATTTTAAAGACATTCCGGCGGCAACTTATTCGCTCTCCTACTTGCCTCAAGACAGTTCTTTTAAAAGCGCTCAACAAAATGTTACTGTAACGCTTGGACAAACTGCCGTAGCCGATACTCTTACTTTAGAAAAATAATAGCCAACACAGCCGTTTAGCTTAAATTTTCATATTGAGCTAAACGGTTTTTTATTAATTGATGGTTCTCCCTTTGTCGGCATATTTTCGTATATGCGTACCCGTTATACTTATTAAAAATAAGTGATAAGCCTATCCATTTTTCCGGGAATATTGAAGGCTGTTAGAAAATTTTTATTTTTGTAAAGTAAATAAACCGGCGCTTTGTTTTTTGTCATTTTTTTCTAAAAGACAAATTTTTATGTGCCAAAATTTTATTTCAATAAACCTTAGCTCGTACGATTGAAGATTATTTAATCCTCATTAAAAAATTATATTTGTGAAACAATCCGCACTATACTTTCAAAATAGTTCGTTACATTCATAAGTAATTTTAAACTATGAAATATAAACTCCGCCTTATTATAAGCCTTTTTATTCTTTTTGTATGGGCAGGTTCATGCAAAAAACCTAAAAATAATCCCACGCCACCACCACCGCAAGATTCAACAACTGCGGCCTCTACCGCTAAAGATTCTGCCCTTATTGATGCAAGAGATTTTTATTTATGGTATAAATTAATTCCTTCCAATTTTGATGCGCAAAGTTATAACGACCCGAATGATATAATGGTTGCGATACGTGCATATAGCAATGAGCCGGGCTTTGGATCGGGAGTTGATAAATGGAGTTTTGGCGTTTTAAAAAAAGATTGGAACCAGTTGAGCGGCGGCATCGGAAATTTAAATAATATTTCGTCGAATGGAGATTTTGGAATGAGTGTATTTTTCAGAGCATCAAACGACCTTAGAGTGAAATTAGTGGAAAGGCTTTCCCCTGCCGGATTACAGGGAATTCAAAGAGGATGGAGAATTACCAAAATTAATGGCAATGCCAATATCAATACCAATAATCAGGACTTTATTGTAAATGCTGTTTTTTATAGCGCTACTTCCACATTTACATTTATAAAACCAGACGGAACATCGGTTGATATTACTTTAAATGCTACCACTTATCCGCAACAAACCGTATATCTTGATTCGGTTTATACAATCAATTCCAAAAAAATCGGGTATATGGTTATGAATTCATTTTTGGGCGATACCGCTACCATTGACAATGATCTTAAAAATGTAATGGACAACTTTGCAACTAAAAATGTAACCGATATTATAATTGATTTGAGATATAACAGCGGAGGTTACGTGTCGCTTCAGCAAAGACTTGCAGATTATCTTGCTCCCAACTCTACTAATGGCGCTTTAATGATGAAAGAAACTTTCAATGACAAACATCAGGATTACAATACTACATTACATTTTACCAAAGCAGGTTTATTAAACCCCAACCATGTATTTTTTATTGTTTCGCAAAGCACCGCATCTGCAAGCGAATTATTGATCAACAATTTGAAACCTTACATGACTGTGAAACTTATCGGCCCTGAAAATACTGATGGCAAACCCGTTGGATTTTTTCCGCTTTCGGCAGGAGACTGGTATGTATTTCCTGTTTCTTTCCGCTCCACAAACAGCGCTAATGCGGGAAGCTACTTTAATGGTTTTACTCCAGACGCCATCGTACCTGACGGCCTTGATAAAAATTGGGGAGATACTTCAGAATCGTGCCTCGCAGAAACTATTAAATATATAACCACAGGCACTTTCACGCCTCAAAGAATGGAATTATATAAACCAGACCCTTCCATTATTGCTGCTAATAAAGTTTTAGATAAAACATTTTTTAAAGGAATGATTGATGCAAGAGCAATGAAATAAAAATCCCAAATATGCATTTGGGATTTTTGACACTTGTTTTGAAAAACCTTTTAAAAAAAATGCGGAAAAAGATTTTCCGGTATATGATAATTTAACTGGTTGCAATTTATATGCCAGTCGTTTTTAATCTTCGCACTTTTAAAAATTTATTCTAAAAAAAGTTTAATTACAATCTAATTATTATTTTAAAATTGAATTGATAAAAGCATCATCAACATCAGGAAACTTTATGGGAGCAGAAGGATCGCCGGAATAATCATTTAATTGTAATTGCCACCAGCTAACGCTATTCCATTTGTTGAGTTTATAACCGATATTAGTGTATTCGGCAATTTTTGTAAAACCAAATTTTTTATGAAAGCCTATACTTTTATCGTTGGGCAGAGTAATACCTGCATATACATTTATAAATCCCTGGTATTTTA
>JAICZH010000084.1 GCA_025933775.1 Chitinophagaceae bacterium | reverse complement strand
GCCAATACTTTTGAAGGTTTTTATAAAGTTGATATCAATAAATTTTCTGCAACTAAATTAAATACACAAGGGAAAATTTATAATGCTTCCGATCTGGCAAGTTGTAATTTATTGCATCAATCTGCAAAGCAAAATAGTCTTGGCTCGCCTTTACTTAAAAATATTGAAGTAATTGGTAACAGATTTATTTCAATTTATCCGAATCCTGTTGCAGAGGGGCAAATTAAAATTACTTTTGATGGCAATGCATCAGGAAAATATAAAATTGTATTAACCGATCTGCAAGGAAGATTGATACAAACGAAAGACATTTATATTAAAGGGCCGGGGCAAGTTGAAAATTTTCAAATGCATAGAAAACAGGCTGCTGGTATGTATTTGATAAAAATTTCAGATGCAACAAGCAAAGCCATTTTTTCTGATAAATTGGTAGTGGAATAATAAATTGTTTTGACTATTATTTTTTTATATCCAAAGCGAAGCTATTGCAAATAAAAGGGCAACAGTCATAATTACGCAGCCAAGTTTAAGAAAAGTCCAGGCGCTTATATTTATTTTTTCGCGGCGCAAAGCAACCAGCCAAAGTATAGTAGCAAGTGATCCGGTTATGGAAAGATTTGGCCCAAGATCTACTCCAATTAATATTGATCTTTTTATAATCTCCGGTACATTGCCCGTCTGCACTACATTTGCTGCAATAAGCCCTGCGGGAAGATTGTTCATAAGGTTACAAACAAATGCAATGATAAAGCTTCCATACCAAACAGTAGCAGCAACAGATTGTTGAATGCTATGATGAAGAACAGAAGCAATGATTTTAATAAACCCAGTTTTATTAAGCGCCTCTACAATTACAAATAATCCTGCAACCAGCGCAAGCACTTGCCACGATACACCTTTTATTACTGTCCACGCATTTTTTTTTGCCCGTATTATTACAATGGCTGAAGTTAAAACACCTGTAATGGCAGTGGGTAGCCCAAGTTTAATATCAATTGCTGAACAAGTAAGCAAAATAACTGCTGTTGCTCCAATTCCCCAAAGTGCAGTTTTGCCGCCTTGAGCAAGTATTGGGATCGAAATAGATTTTGCTATCTTTTGTTTTAAAGTATTTCTCTGTGTAAAACGTAATATAAAATAAGTAATAACAATAGCAATGACGGAAGGCAGGATATATTGCGACAACCATTGCAGCAAAGGAGGCATAACACTTCCATAAATAACCAGGTTGGCCGGGTTTGAAATAGGAAGAACAAAAGATGCTGCATTAGCAATAAATGCGCAGATCAATAAATAAGGAAGTGGGTTTTTTACTTTAGCCGCTTTGGTAGCAGCAGCAACAGCCGGCGTTAATACAACTGCTGTTGCATCGTTCGATAAAAAAGTGGTAACCACAATGCCTACTAAATAAATTAAAAGAAAAAGTTTATCGGGCGATCCTTTGGCCATGTTGGTTGCATAAGCCGCAAGCCAGTCGAAAAGTTTTTCTTCACGGGCGGTTTCTGCAAGCAACATCATACCTGTTAAAAACAAATAAACATCAATTCCTTTGGAAGCGCCTGCTAATGCTTCGTGAGGTAATAAAAGCCTGCAAATTATTAAAAGAAAAGCGCCGCTTACAGCCCACGTTGCTTCAGGTATTCTAAAAGGACGAATGCTAACCCCGGCAATTGATAAAAATGCAATGATCCAGATGGCAATATTGGTCATAAATTATTTCAAAGATGTAAATGTAATTCACTTGCGAAATAAGATAAGCTATCCGGTATTTATATCATCAGTAAAATAATCTCTTTAAAAATTTTTTTCAAAAAATTAGTAAAATTATTTAATAATAAAATTGTGTATTCAAAATAAAGAGCAGAAAATGAAAGAATAAAATTTCTTCTGGTAAGAAAAATATACAGTTTAATTGTATTTTTTAAAATAAAATTTGCTATTTACCCTGCTTAAATAAATAAATTTGTATTGATACATTTATAAAGAGGTAAATATTTTGCAGGATATAGAACCATACGACAACTGGCAATATTTATATACATCAGAAAATGATGAGCGCTCGCCGTTTTACGGAAGAGAACACAATGAATTTGCATTTACACAAACGGTATATAATTATTACATTCATCCGCAGTGGGATGAGTTTGGCAGCGCCACTTTATACCTGAAAATTTTAATGGCCGATTACCAGGAACAATATGTAATCATTGAATTTATTGGCGAATGGAACGACGCAATTGAAAACGATATAATGCGGCTTAAACGCGATGTGATTGATGAATTTTTAAGAGAAGGCATTACCAAATTTATTTTAATAACAGAAAATGTTTTAAACTTTCATAGCAGCGATGATAGTTATTATGAAGAATGGCGCGATGATGTACATGAAAAAGGCGGTTGGATTGTGAGCCTGAATATGCCAAAGCAAACGCAACACGATTTTTTAAAAGCTCAACTCGACAATTATATAGAACTTATTAACTTCCTGCCATGGCGTACCATGAAGCCGGATGTACTTTTCAACCAGATTGATAATATTTTATTGAGAAGACTAAGCCCCTGACCCCGAATAGCCCCTAACCCCGAAGGGGAATAAAAAATTCTTATCACAGAAATGATTTCAATAAAAAATTTTTTTTCAATTCACTTTCCACTTCGGGGTTAAGGGCGTTTATAGTATTTTTGCACATCTGAAAATTTTACAACTCTCTCCTTTATGACCTGGAAACAGTTATTCACTTCTTCGATTGGTAAAAAATTTTTAATGGCAGCAACGGGTTTTTTTCTTATTATTTATTTAATCGTTCATGCATCCATTAATGCAATCATATTTTATGATGATGGAGGTGTTCGTTTCAATAAAGCCGCTTATTTTATGAGCCGCAATTTTTTTATGCGCTTTTTAGAAGTGGGATTATTCGTAGTTTTTATTTTACACATCATACAAGGTTTATTATTATGGAAACAAAATCGCGCAGCAAGAAAAATAAATTATCAGAGATATAATTATCCGGGCAACATAAAATGGTACAGCCGCTACATGGGTTGGCTTGGTACATTTTTATTGTTATTTCTTATCATGCATTTAAGCCAGTTTTGGGCAGGCACAAAAAATGAAATGTATTTCCACGGCCCCAAATGGGATTTGTATGCACGAATGAAAATAATATTTACCAATCCTGTTTGGTTTATTTTATATATGATAGGTTTGGTTTCACTTTTATTCCATTTATTACAAGGCTTTCAAAGTGCTTTTCAAACATTTGGAATAAATCACAGAAGATGGACGCCCATCATAAAAGGAATAGGAATTTTTTATTCCGTTGTTATTTGCATTTTATTTGCAATGATGCCCATTTCATTTATGACAGGATGGTTACAATAGTGAGTTGTGAATTGTGAATAGTAAGTTGTGAATAGTGAATGATGAACATGAAAAGTCAAATGATAAAAGATAAAGTCTTTAATTCTGAAAATAATTTTTGAATAAATTTATTACTAACGTATGGCATTAGACGCAAAAATTCCTGAAGGTGATCTGGCACAAAAATGGACCAATTATAAAGATCATGTAAGCCTTGTAAGTCCCGCCAATAAAAGAAAGCTGGAAGTAATTGTAATAGGCACAGGCCTTGCCGGCGCATCTGCTGCGGCCACTTTGGGTGAATTAGGTTATAAGGTAAAAGCATTTTGTTTTCAGGATAGCCCGCGGCGTGCACATTCCATTGCAGCGCAGGGAGGCATCAACGCAGCTAAAAATTATCAGAATGATGGCGATTCAGTTTTTCGTCTTTTTTATGAAACAGTAAAAGGAGGTGATTACCGTTCACGGGAAGCAAATGTGTATCGCCTTGCACAAGTGAGTGGAAATATTATTGATCAATGTGTGGCGCAAGGCGTTCCTTTTGCAAGAGAATACGGAGGGTTATTAAGCAATCGCTCTTTTGGCGGAACCCAGGTGCAGCGTACGTTTTATGCAGCAGGGCAAACCGGTCAGCAATTATTATTAGGCGCATACAGTGCATTAGAAAGACAAGTGGCGCTTGGAAATATAACTATGTATGCCCGACATGAAATGCATGACATTGTAAAAATAGATGGAAAGGCAAGAGGTATCATCGCAAGAAATTTAGTAACCGGAAAGTTAGAAAGATATTTTGGTCATGCAGTTTTGATTTGTTCCGGCGGTTATGGAAATGTTTTTTATTTAAGCACTAATGCAATGGGCAGTAATGTTACTGCCGCATGGAAGTCGCATAAGAAAGGCGCATATTTCGCCAATCCATGTTTTACGCAAATTCATCCAACATGCATTCCGGTTACCGGCGATCATCAAAGCAAGCTTACATTAATGAGTGAAAGTTTGCGAAATGATGGAAGAATTTGGGTTCCAAAAAATAAAGATGAGAAAAGAAAAGCAGTTGAAATTCCACATAATGAACGTGATTATTATCTCGAAAGAAGATACCCTGCTTTTGGAAATTTAGTTCCAAGAGATGTAGCATCACGTGCCGCAAAAGAGCGGTGCGATGCGGGTTTCGGCGTAGGCACAACAAAGATGGCTGTATATCTCGATTTTGCTGATGCTATTAAAAGATATGGAAAACAAGCGCTTCATAAAAAAGGACTGAAAGATGAAAGCGATGAAACCATTACACAATTAGGTAAAGAAGTGATTGCAGAAAAATATGGAAATCTTTTTGAAATGTATGAAAAGATAACCGGAGAAAATCCATACAATGTTCCGATGCGAATCTATCCTGCGGTGCATTACACAATGGGCGGTTTGTGGGTGGATTATGAATTAATGACAACCGTTCCCGGATTGTACTCATTAGGCGAAGCAAACTTCAGCGATCATGGCGCTAACCGCTTAGGAGCTTCTGCATTAATGCAGGGTCTGGCTGATGGATATTTTGTAATTGCGTATACCCTTAGCCGTTATATGGCTGGTGAAATAAGAACCGATGCCATACCCGTTACTCATCCTGCATTTGAAGAAACAGAAACTGCTGTGAAAGAAAGAATAGAAAAATTAATGAATGTAAAAGGAAAAGAATCTGTAGAAAGTTTTCATAAACGTTTGGGAAAAATTATGTGGGAAAAATGCGGCATGGCACGAAATGCAAAAGGACTAACAGAAGCCATAGCCGAAATTAAAAATTTGAGAGAAGAATTTTGGAACAATGTAAAAATACCCGGAGAAATTTTTGAAATGAATCCCGAACTTGATAAAGCAGGAAGGGTTGCAGATTTTTTAGAATTAGGTGAATTAATTTGTATTGATGCGCTTAACCGCAGCGAAAGCTGTGGCGGCCATTTCAGGGAAGAAAGCCAAACGCCGGAAGGAGAAGCATTACGCAAAGATGATGAATTTAGTTATGTAGCTGCATGGGAATATACTGATCATGGAGAAGTGATGCACAAAGAAGATTTGCATTTTGAAGTAGCAAAACCGAGTCAACGGAGTTATAAATAAATTACATTGTTTAATTGCTATATTGTTTAATTGTTGTGGAGGCTAATAAAAAATATCTGACTTTAAATGACATCGAAGCGTATAAACTCTCATTTCATTTAAGCAATTATGTTTGGGATATCATTATTAGGTGGAATTATTTTGCTCAAAATACCGTCGGTTCACAATTTGTAACTGCCGTTGATTCAATCTCAGTAAATATAGCCGAAGGGTTCGGGAGACAAAATAAAATTTTATCAATATAATAGAGGTTCTTTAAAAGAATGTTTTGATTGGAATGAAAAATCAAAAGTTAGAAAATTGATTAGTAGTGAGGAATATAATCACATATTTGGTGAACTCGAAAAACTTGCGAAATCCATTAATTCATTAATAAAATTTACAAGAGATAAATTAAATGATTAATGGTTATAGTTTAGTCGTTAAATGGTTTAACGGCTATATGGTTTATGATAATTGAAATACCAATTAACAATACAATTCAACAATAAAGCATTCAACCATAAAACAATTCAACAATAAAACAATTCAACAATAAAACAATTCAACAATAAAACAATTCAACAATAAAACAATATAGCAATAAAACAATATAACCCATGGAACATTACAATATGAATCTTACCCTTAAAGTATGGCGCCAAAAGAATAGTGAAACCAAAGGAAGATTTGAAACTTATGAAGTAAAAGATATTTCTTCCGAAATGTCTTTTCTTGAAATGTTTGATGTACTTAATGAAAGATTGATTGAAGAAGGCAAAGACCCTATTGCTTTTGATAATGATTGCCGCGAAGGAATTTGCGGAGCTTGCAGCATGTATATTGATGGAAGGGCACATGGTCCGTGGAAAAAAAATACCGTTTGTCAATTACACATGCGTGCCTATAAAGATGGCGATACAATTGTAGTAGAGCCGTGGCGCTCAGCGGCTTTTCCGGTTATAAAAGATTTAATGGTTGATAGAAAAGCATTTGACCGTATCATACAAGCAGGTGGTTTTATTTCAGTAAACACCGGTAATGCAGCCGATGCAAATGCTCTTCCTGTAGATCGTGCAAAATCTGAAGAAGCTTTTAATGCTGCGGCCTGTATCGGTTGCGGGGCCTGTGTTGCAGCTTGTCCCAATGGTTCGGCAATGTTATTTGTAAGCGCTAAAGTTTCTCAATTGGCTTTATTGCCGCAAGGCGAGCCTGAAAAAAATACACGGGTTTTAAATATGGTAGGCCAAATGGATAAAGAAGGATTTGGCAATTGCGGAAATATTTATAATTGCGAAGCTGAATGTCCCAAAGGAATTTCTGTTGAAAATATTGCAAGAATGAACAGGGAATATTTAGGCGCTTCATTATCTTCGGAGATATAAGATTTTAATCCTTATTAAAATCCATCATTACAGGGATTGACTATTGCACTGATTTATTTTTTAGATTTAAATTTTTTTCATAGCAAGCAATAAATCTTAACCACAAATTACAGGGATTGACTGATTATAAGGATTTGTTTTTATATTTAAATTGCAAAAAGTATTATTTAATCTTTCACCATTTTATTTATTAAGGCGCCTGTAATAATTGTTGCGGCTGCCAGTGTAATCCATTTGTGCTTTTTAATAAAAAATAAAGGACTCCAGTGCATGGCATGTTTATCAAAAGGCCCCTGGGCGCCGTGATCACCGGGAATGCTTTCCCAGAGATTATTTTTTTTATCAGGATTGGCGGGCTCATCAGTTTGTTGCCCTTTGTATCCTTTTTTGCCAAGATATTTATCAAGATAACCGGGAACCACTTTATTGCCGAGAATCGTTTTAAAAGTTGAATAACCAAAATAGATTTCTCTTTCATTATGGCAGGCGGCATATAAAACAGATCGTGCCGCTGCTTCGGGTTCATAAATAATTCCCATTGGTTTTGGCTTATCGGGTAAATAACTTTTTACAAATCCAAACTGCGTGGTATTCATTGCGGGCATTTGCACCATCGTTAATTGAACATTGCTTTTATCGTGATACAGTTCGGAGCGAAGCGATTCAAAGAAGCCATGAATGCCGTGTTTGGCACCGCAATAAGCGGATTGCAGCGGGATGCCGCGATAAGCAAGCGCTGATCCAATTAAAATAATTTTTCCTTTATCGCGGGGAAGCATTTTTTTTAATGCAGCCATAGTTCCATACACCTGGCCTAAATAAGTTACTTCGGTTACTCTTTTAAATTCATCGGCATTCATTTTTTTTAAAGGGCCAAAAACACTTACCATTGCATTATTTATCCATACGTCTATGTGCCCTAATTTTTCTTCAATAATATCTGCTGCTGCTTCAAATGCTTTTGCATCACTTACATCCATCGCAGCAATAACGGCTTTTCCACCGGCGGCTTCTACTTCTTTTTTGGCGCCGTGTAATCCATCTTCGCCTCTTGCAATTAATCCTATGTTAGCTCCATGTTGTGCAAATGTTCTTACCAAAGAACGGCCAAGACCGGCAGAGGCGCCGGTTATTACTACTACTTTGTTTTTAAAATCTTTTTTCATTGGATATAATTTTATTCATTAAAAATATGATGAGAAAAAAATAAATTTTATTAATAAAAAATGAATAACCTGAGTTAATTCTTTGCATTGGGGTAAAGGTCTAAATAATAAATAAAAAGCATACAATATGCATTCCAGTATTAAATAAAATTGAATTAAAAAAAAGTATAACGGTGATGCACACACGAAAAAATTTATTTTTGAGAAGATAAAAAATTAATCTTTAATAATTTTTACCAAAAAATTTTTATTCTCCCAATTTTTTCCTTCTGTCCAATAAAAAGTAAATTCTATAGCGGATGCATTTTCATTTTGTGTTTTAATATCAGCAATGAAAATGCCGATGCCGGTATCTTTTGTATGTATTTCATTTTTTGTTTGCCATCCATTATCTGTCCAGTGAACTATTGCATCGGCAATTACTTCAATGCGTAAATCTTTTCCGTGTTCCATTTTTTCAGATTGATGTTCAAAACGCCATAGTTTAAAATTGGAACAAATTTTTTCTTTCAGGTATCGTTGTTTGGTTTGAGGCGGCATATCAAAAATTTTTTTCATTTTGATAGAAGCGCAGAGTTTTAAATATTCGGCATGCGCCCAGGTAAGCGGCATTGCCGAGCCTGATGGGCATCCGCAATACAATTCTTTTTCGGGAATATCATTGGTATCCCAAATTTGCTCGGGTAATAAACCATGATTGGCGAATGCCTCCATATTTTTTAATAACCGTTTTGCATCATCCATATTTCCTGCTGCAATTTCATAATGTCCTCTTTCGCCGGTGAGCAATGGCCATGCACGGCCAATGCCGGCGCCATCATAAGGTTCGCCGTTTTTAGTTTCTCCATATCCATCGTTATTATAGCGATGCCAGCAAGTTCCGTTAGGCGTTTCCACTTTCAGTAATGCATCAATTACTTTTATAGTGTTAAGTATTTTCGGATCATCAGCAGCGCGAATCCCAAACCGCACCAATGCCAATGCATCTACGCTTACAAGTTCCTGTAAAAGCGTTTGTCCGTTACCGTTAGTATGATTTTTTAAGTTAATAGTTTTATCTCCCAAATCATTTGCAGCAATATCATAATATGGATTGAGACGAATGTAATATCCATCTATATTATTTTTTTTTGCAAGAGAAGTATTGGTTACGTAAGTCCATGTTTCAATATTATCATTCCAGTAATCTGCTGTTTCGCGGCAATAAGCTGCAAGGTCTTTTTCATTATTGATCTCCGCAATATCAGCAGCAGCAAGCAATCCGGCAATTTCGGTTGCTATGGTAAAAGGTGAAAATCCTTTTTCTTCTTCCCATCTGTCTTCTTGGGTATAAGGGCCGTTTTTAATTAAAAAACTAATGGCGCGTTTTACTACAGGCCAATACCGGTTCATCCTTCCCTTATCTATTGCATTATGCCGGTTACATTTATCTATTAATAAAACGGGCAGCGCTACCTGATCCATTTGTAAGCCTTTCCAATGCGGAGAGCCTTCAAGCCACATATTTTGAGGCCAGCTTCCATCTTCTTTTTGAGTGGACATTAAATAATTTACAATGCGCAATGCATCATCATTTGTTTTTAACGCAAGAAGGCCACCGGCACTTTCTACCAAATCTCTTGGCCATACTAAATGATAACCTCCTTTATCATTGTCTCCTTTTATTTCGCCCCACGGAATGGAAGGGCTTGCAATAATACCGCCGGGAAAAGTTTTTGCTTCATTCATCCGAAGCACTGCCGCGCTTATTTTAAAATGCTTTCCTTTTATATTATCTAAATTTTTCATCCAGCTTTGCCAGCCATGTATGTACCAGTTTTTTGCTGAATCAAATCCTTCCAAAACGCTTCCCCATGCATGATTTGCGGCTTCGGCAGGGTTTCTTCCAAAGCCTAAGGCAAGTACAAAATTATTAGTTTGTGATACATCAATTTGTGCCGTTAAAGCAATGTTTCCATGATGGGCATTATTGTATTGCCAATTCATTTGTTTATGCTCATTTAAATCGGTCCATCCGTCGGAAGCGCCTACATATCCTATAGAACGCTTTAGCCATTTTGATGTGCAAACAAGGGCCAACGATAAACTGTCGCTTTGTGCAAATAACATTGGAATTCCTTTATATTCACCAATCCATCCCGAATTTTCGTTGCCTTCATTATCTAAGTGTGGCGCAAGCAAAACATATAAGTTGAGCGAAGGTGATTTTTGTTTTTGTGTAAAAGTTATGTTTTGCAAAACGGTATTTCTAAATGGGTCTGCAATAATTTCTTTTACAACTTCATATTTTTTATGAATACAGGTGTTGGTAATTTTATATGCAGGAATACCGGGTTTCAAAAACTTAATGGAATGATCGGTATCTCTTTTTTCTTCTGAAAAAAAATTTTTCCCATCTGTTACAATTAGTTCCATGTCTTTTATGCAGGCAATGTCTTCACGCGGAAAATAAATCTCATTTACGATTCCATGTCTTAAAGTAAATAATACCTGCGAAGCCGCATTTAGCGCCTTTCCTACTCCTGATTTAGCACTTGATGTCCATCGGGATTTAGCGCCGGGAGCTCCTGGAGCATTATTATTTTCATTCGACATCGTTATATTTTTATAAGTGGTAAACCAGAATTGTTATCTAACTCTCTGCATAAATATGCCTGCGATTCTGTAAGTATAATTTCCAGCGTTGGATGAACAATTGCTTTTAATAAGTGACCGCCATGCGCCGTACCATCTTTTTTACCAAGCACCACATGCGCATGAATTTTTATTTCATTTTTGTATAAAGAAATATCTCCAGCAATATTTAAAACTTCTACCTGTTCATTGATTTCAATTTTTGCATAATCTTTTATTTTAAAATCAAAAAAACCTAAAGTGGCTTTGCTGAAAGCGCCGATGGCATTGAATTGGGAAGCTTTTAATTTTTGTTCTTTAGCAAAGGATTGTAGGCACTGCATGGCTTCTTCGCCACTGCTTAAGATAATTGCGAAAGTTTTTTGTGCATCAGTATTGAGTAATTTATATTTCATATTTAATTTCGTTTACTCGTCACCGTTAGTTTAGAAAAATTCGGCAAAAACTTTTTTTAATCAATTGCATCAAACACAGCGCCTGCCGCAATTGCATACACTGCATGATGCAATGCATCCACTGCAAACTCTTTTGCACTCCAATCTTTTAATGGCGGCGCAATTTTTAATGAAGAAGGCATAATCAAAGCGGTAGAATAAATTGTTGCGAAATGAATGGCTGTTGCAGGCAATCCTTTAAGCCCGAATAATCCTATGATTCCTCTTGCCATTCCCCAATCGGTTCCATAAGTCCAATGCACTTCCTGCGAAAATTTGCTTTTATCTTCGTCGGTTGCAGGTTTGATGTCTAATACTTTTTCTGCAGCATCTGCCGGCGTGGTGCTCGGTTTTCTTTTTGTAATTTTCATTTCAATCATTTGCGAAATGGTGATGGCAGCTGTGCCTGCTAACCCTGCTATTAATCCTTTGCCTATTGCTGCGCCTAAGTTTCCAACGGCGGTTGATTCATGTGATGTGGTTTTCATTTTATTTATTTTTTTTGGTGTAGAAAAATTTTTGATAAAATGATTACAGCAATTCCCACGCCTAAACCAATAACTACATTTCTTTGTATTTTTTGTTTTGATCCAGCATGAATTTTATTTTCTTTCAAATATTTTTTTTCAGGAATTTGCCCATTGTGTAAATCTCCTTTCAACGCTAAATCCAAGACCTGCGCAATGTGCAAACCTTTACGGTCTGTTTCCTGTTCAATTTGTTCACGGCAACTGAAGCCATCTGCAATAATTAAAGTTGTATCAGCAGCTTTGCGCACGGCAGGCAACAATACTCTCTCTCCTGCCCCGATAGATACAGTATAATGATCTCCTTTTTCATAACCAAAATAACCAGCCATACCACAACAACCGGAATCTAAAATGTCAAAATCAAGACCGGTTTTTTTCAATAAATTTTTATCGGCATCCATTTTCATAATTGCTTTTTGATGGCAATGCCCATGTACGATTGCTTTATTTTTTAATTGCGGAATTTTAAAATCAGGCGCTTTCTTTTCTAAAAATTCTGGTAAAGTAAAAACCTGTTTACCTAAACGCTTAGCCCGTTCATTGCGGGGGAACATATTATGCAACTCGTCTCTGAAAACCGCTACACAACTGGGTTCCAAGCCAACAATGGGAACACCGTCCATTATTTCATCTTTTAAAACATCCATTATTTCAATGAGCATTTTTTTTGCGGTGTTCAATAAACCAAAATCGTACAAGGGTCTTCCACAGCACAAAGATTTTTTTGGAAGCATTACTTCAAAACCTGAAGCTTCCAAAACGTTCAAACCTGCTACCAATGTTTCAGGCAAAAAGAAATTGTTGAAAGTATCTGCCCAAAGAATTACACGTTTGTCATTCTTTGTTGCTAATTGATTGCTGCTGGTATCCTGCAATTGGTAATTGCCAATTTGATTACTTCTTTTTTCTTCAAACCAATTACGAAATGTACGTTCTGCAAATTTTGGCATGGTGCGTTTTTGCTCAACACCTGCAATGGCTTTGGTTATATTTTTTATAACAGGCGCATGCATCATAAAGTTGGCAACACCCGGCATCAGCGATGCCAGCCTGCTCCACCAATACACATAACCAAAAGCATAAGCGGTTCGTGGTCTTAATCTTCCTTCATAATAATGCGATAGAAATTCTGATTTGTACGTTGCCATATCCACATTCACGGGACAATCTGCTTTGCAACCTTTGCAGGCAAGGCATAAGTCCAATGATTCTTTTACTTCTTTATTATTCCAGTATCCTTTTAAAATATCGCCCTGCATCATTTCAAACAACATGCGGGAACGGCCACGGGTGCTGTGTTTTTCTTCACGCGTAACCATGTAGCTCGGGCACATGGTGCCCTGTTCATGGCGGCGGCATTCACCCACACCCACACATAAATTTGCTGCATGTGCAAAGCTGTATTTTTCATCAGGCAATTGGAAATGTGTTTTTAAATGCGGCGGATTATAAGAAGTGCCAAGACGCAAATCGTTTGTTTGTCCATAGGTATCAATAATTTTACCGGGATTCATTTTCCATTCAGGATCCCAAATTGTTTTAAATTCTCTGAAAGCATTTACCAATTCTTTTCCATACATAATTTCAAGCAAATCGCCGCGTGCTTGTCCATCGCCATGTTCACCGGAAAGTGAACCGCCATATTTTACAACAAGATGTGATGCTTCGATAGTGAACTGTTTATATTTTTCAATTCCTTCTTCTGTAAGAAAATCAAACCCGACACGACAATGAATGCAGCCCTGACCAAAGTGCCCGTAAATGGATGGATATAATTTATATTTTGTAAATAAATCACGTAGGTCTTTTAAATAAGCGCCCACCTTATCTGGCGGCACTGCAGAATCTTCCCAACCCGGACCACCATTGGGTTCGCCGGGAACCCATGCGGTTGCACCAAGACCTGATTCACGAACTTTCCAAAGTAATTTTTCTTGTTCAGGGTTATCAAACAAACTCATCGTTGGAAGCGTTTTTTCTTTTTTTAAATCTTCCATTAAAGCTTTTGCCTGGTTATCGGAATCTTCTTTTGAATCGCCGCCAAACTCAACGAGCAGCCATGCTTTACCATCTGGCAGCAAAGAAATATCTTCAACATTAAACTTCTTTCTTCTCATAAACTCAAGCAACAAATCATCCAGGCCTTCCAAACCAATTGGTTTATGTTTCATAATAAAAGGCACGGCATAACCTGCATTGGGTAAGCTATCGTAACCCAATACCAGCAAGCTTCTTGCTTTAGGTTCTTCCAATAGTTTGAACGTGGCTTCTGTAATTGTAACGAGCGTACTTTCAGAACCAATTAAAACATGCGCAACATTAAATCCGTTTTCAGGAAGCAATGCCGTTAAATTATATCCTGACACCCGGCGTGGAATATTAGGAAATTTTCCGCGAATTAAATCTTCATATTTATCGCGGAAATCTTTCATCTTTTTATAAATCTCTCCGCGCCTTCCTCCTTCATTAATTATTTTTTCGAGCTCTTCATCTGATGTTGCGCCCACTTTCATTTTCACACCATCATACGTAACAATTGTAATAGATTCTGTATTGTCAGAAGTTCTTGCACCGGGCCCGCGAAACTGTGCCATCACAGAATGTATGCCGCAGGAATTATTGCCGAGCATTCCGCCAAGTGTGCAG
>JAICZH010000143.1 GCA_025933775.1 Chitinophagaceae bacterium | reverse complement strand
ATGGCTGTATCAGGATCGGATTTTTAAACCTTTGAAATAGCTGTTCCGGCCATTCGCAGATTTTTGAAATTTACAAATATCCAGCTAAATTAAATTTTTTTTATTTTGATATATACATTTTCATTTTTAGATCTAAAAAAATCCATTTTACATGTTCCATGCATCTTATCTAAATTTGCATTTCGAAAATTGAAAATGGAGAATTCAGCTACATTAGAAACTAAGCTTCAAAAAACGGTTTACCCTATTTTATTTGCCATCAGTTTTTCGCATTTATTAAATGACACAATTCAATCTTTAATTCCGGCGATATACCCGATTTTAAAAACAAATTACCACCTGAGTTTTTCGCAGGTAGGGTTAATCACGCTGACCTTTCAGATGGCCGCCTCACTTTTGCAGCCATTCGTAGGCATTTATACGGATAAAAGGCCACAGCCTTATTCTTTAGCAATCGGTATGGGATTTACACTAACCGGCTTAATTGTGTTATCCATGTCTCATCATTTTTATCTTGTGCTGGTTTCTGTTGCGCTGATAGGCATTGGATCATCTGTTTTTCACCCGGAATCTTCGCGCATGGCACATTCGGCTGCCGGAGATCAGCCCGGGCTCGCTCAATCAATTTTTCAGCTCGGTGGAAATCTTGGTAGTTCAATCGGGCCGCTACTTGCCGCTTGGATTATCGTTCCGCATGGACAAATGAGTATTATCTGGTTTTCGTTAATTGCGCTGCTGGCAATTTTTGTGCTCACAAAAGTGGGGCATTGGTACAAGATTGTTGTTATCCGGCGCATCAACAGGGCTAAAAATAAACCAGTTGTTTTTCATCCACTATTTTCTAAAAGAAAAGTCTACTGGTCCGTGCTGATATTGCTGGTGTTGATTTTTTCCAAATATTTTTATCTCGCAAGTCTTACCAGTTACTTTACTTTTTATCTCATCAATAAATTCCACGTGGGCATCCAGGCTTCGCAAATTTATCTTTTTGTATTTCTCTTTTCAGTAGCCGGAGGCACATTAATAGGTGGGCCTTTGGGTGATAGGTTTGGCAGAAAATATGTTATCTGGTTTTCTATATTGGGAACCGCGCCTTTTGCACTGGCTTTGCCTTATGCCAATCTTTTCTGGACGATAATATTGGTGGTTCCCATAGGGCTGATACTATCCTCTGCATTTTCTGCGATTTTGGTATATGCGCAGGAACTAATTCCGGGAAAGATTGGGCTGGTTTCAGGCTTATTCTTTGGATTTGCTTTTGGAATGGGAGGAATTGGTTCAGCTTTGTTGGGAAGCCTTGCTGACAAAACAAGCATCATTTATGTTTTTCATGTATGCTCATTTTTGCCATTGATAGGAATAATAACAGGCTTTTTGCCCAACATCGAAGGCACAAAAAAACGATTTAAAAAAGTAGCATGATAAATAAAAAAAGAACAGATAAGTTATAGTAAAGAAACAAATACCGCCCTTTTTAATTCCTGCATAATTATTGTATCCTGTTATTAAACTTAAAAATAAATATCATGGGCATTTTATTTATATCAATTACAGCAGGAGTAGTAATCGTGGCTTTTATTCTCATAACCTATTTCAGAAAAAATAAAGTCAAAAATAAACCAGGCGGCCCGGCCTCACAAAGTGTTGCAGAAGAAGAAACCGGCGTTGAAAAGGGAATTTATGATTAAGAGAAAGGGAATTCAAAACAAGAGTTTTTAAAAAAATAGAAAAGTTTTTCTAAACCAATTTCTGATAATTAATAAACGGATTACCGATAAGCCGGACTCTCAGAATCCGCTTATTACAAAAAATAAGAGCCGGATAGAAATCCAGCTCGTTTTAATCCAATATCCTATGAAAAACCTGCTGCAAATATACTACCGTTTTCAATATTTAAAAAACATTTTCAAAATAAATAGTCAGGATTTAAAGGCTTTTAAAACAAAACATTGTTAAAAAATATGATTTTTAAACGCCTATGTAGAAATTCGGTAGCAGCAAATTACAAGAACCAACTTGTTTATCAGATGGGAAAGAATGAACAGCAGGCAATTTTGGTTTTTTTAAAAATTTAAACGGGAGATTTTCTGTTATGTAAAGTAAAAAAAATGCCATGTATTTTTTTGCATGACATTAAAAATTTGCGCGCATTTAAAACCCACCATCACCAAAATAATAAAAAAAACACTATTTATCTTTTTACTGTTTCCCGAAAAATAATTAATATACAATTATTCGTGTGTGCGCATTGTTCACCGGCCGTGAAGCTTTTGGAATATGCAATACTACAATCCCTGATTTGTATTCAGCACTGATGAATGTGGAATCCGCATCTTCAGGCAACAGCAAATGACGGTCAAACCACTTATAACTAAATTCTTCAACTTGTTTTTTCTTTAAGGACGAGTTCATCTTATCATTATTTACAGCACAAATAGATAAAATATTCCCCTTGACATAAATTAATAATTCATCTCTTTTCACTCCTGGAATCACCACTTCAATTTTGTAGGAGCGATTTTGATCAGTGATGTTTACTGCAGGATGGTCAATATCCTTCCTGTCTGAACATTTAATGGCTTCTTTGATTTCTTTTTCGTTGAGAAGTGGAACGTATTCTCCGGGGTAGATTGAATAGTCCGGTTTACGATAAATTGTGTGTTGCATGGCCGGTTATTTTTAGTTTGATGATTACATATTTCTTTCGGTTTAATTCTAAATGCTACAATTAAAATTATTGATATTCATTAATTTATGCAAGCAAAAATTGTGCCCTCATTCTTCTGTATCGATTAATTTCATTTAAGTAGAATTGTGGAATTTTTTTCACCTGCAAATTATAATCTTGCCTCAAATGGGAATACTCAATAAGAAATAATTTCTTCAATGTTGTACATCCGGGTCGCTTTTTGAATTTCGAACGCCGGGCCATCATCTTTGATTAATGCAATTCCCCCTAAATTTTCGAGCAAACCGCCCTCAGTGATTTCAATCCGGTTACCCCGCGCGAGGAATTTTTCTATTTCGTTATTCAATTTTCGGGTAGCAGTCTGGAACTGCAGGTCTGCTGATGTGTTATGAATTTCATCTTTCATAAAACTATCCACCAGCAACAGGCCATCATCTCCCTTTTTTAGAGAACTAACTACTTTGTAAAGATTACTGATTAAAGAGTGGGCTTTTTTTGCAATCTGTATTTGTCCCTTTATCAATTTGTTTTGGTGATGCTTCCATTGAGTCACAATTTTTTTCTCGAGCAATTTAATAGTGGAAGCAATTTCACCTTCATAAATTACATTTATTTTGAAAGCAATTTCATTAAAACAAAAGTTTTGACAAAATTCGTCAGCATATTGTCCATCAGTCGAATATACGAAAATTGGCTTTTCGTTTTTACCATTTACCTGCTTGATAATATTCGAAATCCGGCTGATTAAACAATTATTTTTTTCCTTGCAGAAGCTATGATCCTGGGCAAAAACCCTATGAAGTGAATTATTAAAATATTCATAGAGTTCTGCCCGGTCATTGTGAAAAACCAGCAATTCAAATTCGGGATTTTGTGAAGAATCACCCACGAGGTCAAGCAGGGAAAAAGTTTCATTAAATTGAAATACCGGCTTGCCGCTGTAATTAAGATAGATAACGTTCTCCTCTTCTTCGCCTTCCAATATTATAGCCACGCTCTTCCGGTGCGAATTATAATTTAACCGGCGGAAAATGTTTTCTAATTTTATAACGATGCTATTAATTTCAGATTGGTCAAATTTCCGTTCCAACTTTAGCTGAACCATTTCCAGCGTATAATCTAAAATGGCTTGGATGGTTTTCTTTTCAACTATTGAAGGCTGAAAGGGGATAACAAGCCCCACGGATTCTATATTTACTTTGCCTTCAGCAAACTGTGTCTTTCCGGTTTGAATGTTGGATAAGGTATTCATGGTGACTTTTTTTGCGATGAATATTAATAATTTTTAGGGCCCAAAAATTTTCACTTCCCTTGCGGATGTGAAACACGCCAGGAGCATACAATCATTTTAGTTTGCCTCAATGCTTTGTGACAAATGGCTAAAAATTCAAAACCAATTCGCTTACTTTTGGTTTTATAAACTCAATTTGCCCATCATTTTCAAGCGTAATACAAGTATTAAAATCTTCCAACACCTCTAATTTATGTTCCTCATTCGCATTGATTAAAAGGGTTTCACCTTGCCCGATTTCAATTATCCTGTCCGAAAAGGTAATTCTTCCTTTTCCTTTCTTGCATATCAACAATGCATCGGACGTTGCGTGGTGCAGCGGCATTTTTTCGCCTTTCGGTAAAAAAACATTCAGCACTTTATACTTTTCACAGCTATACAGTTCTATTATTTCCATACAATTAAATTTTAGAATTCAAAGGTAGGCCAAAAGTTCATAATAAAAGTATTTAATTACTTTTATTCCTTGTAAAATCCTTACGAAATCAGAAACTTTTTCGCCGGTTTTGTTTAGGAACTTTACGTGTTTTCTGCTGGAATAAATAGTTAAGCTGTGCTTCTCTTACCAAGTGCAAACATATGTTCAATACAACAGATTACAGGTGATACTGATCAGCAAGACCGCTGATTGAGGTCATCAAAATAGAAGCCTCTAGTGAAAAAAAAAGCGGGATGCAATCAATTTAAATTTCCTGGGTTGGGCTGGAATCTATAATGGAATTTTTAT
>JAICZH010000039.1 GCA_025933775.1 Chitinophagaceae bacterium | reverse complement strand
TGCCTATAGCATGAGCAGCAAAAAAATATGCGTTGATATATTTGTCGGCTATGCGTTGCAAATACTTTTTTATTCCGGTAAAAGGTTTTTCAGCATGATTCTGGATAATTATTTTTATTTTTTTACCTAACAAAAGCCGCAACTGGGCTACCTGTATGGGGAAATGGAAACTGCTTACAATAACAGCATCGGGTTGTAAGCTTTTTACAAAGCGATGCAGTTTAATTGGAAAATAATTTTTATTTCCTGAGGATTTTACGCAAAAATATTGAACGCCATTATGTGTGAAATCACCCTCGTAATTTATCTGATCAACACGGATAACTGTATTTGTTTTACTTAAGCACTCTAACGAGCCAACATAAAAATTAATCCTGTTTACCCAATCCTGCGGAGTATTTATATTTGAGGAATAATTATAACTTAAAAAAACAAATCTCATAAAAAATTATTTAGGAGAGACCACTTTCAAGAACTTTTATACGTTACGAAAGTAAGAATTATTGAACCTGCTTATCGTCCGTCTTTTATAATCACTTTGATTCTATGCAAAAGAAAACTCCATTGGCAATAATAGAACAAAATATTTCATACTATAATGATATAGCTAATGAATATAATGGCATGGTTGATAAAAGTTCTGATATAGCTGTGCGGCAAAAAGTAGCCGGCATATTTTCGAATATTGCCAGGGATGCAACCGTCCTTGACTTTGGAGGAGGCACCGGCCTTGATTTAATATGGCTTACAGATACTAATAAAGTTTTTTTTTGTGAGCCTTCCAATGCCATGAGAGAAATTGCCATTGCTTCAAGTAAAAATTTAATAAATCAAAATGTAATTTTTCTCGATGAATTCGCAACTGATTTCAGACAATGGAATAAGCAGCTTCCATTTACTGAAAAGGTGGAGGCTGTTCTTGCAAATTTTGCCGTGATAAATTGTATACCAACAATTGAGTTGTTATTTCGAAATCTTGCATTGCTTATAAAGCCCGAAGGAAATATTATAGCGCTCGTTCTTTCTAAAACATTAAATAAAAAGTTTGCTTCGCATCTTCGGCAAATTCTGCGATCACTTATTTTTAAAAAACCGATCTCAATAAATATACAACATCAAAACCATCAGCAAACAGTTTATATTTATTCAATAAAACAAATTATAAAAGCTTCTAAAAAATATTTCAATTTTTGCAGCAGTGAAGCGCTTGTTAATTCCGGTTTCATACTCATACACTTAAAGCGCAAATGAAAAACTTATTAAGAAAAATATTGTTTGGTAATATTGAGATCAAAGAGTATTCAACAATAACTATTGAAGGTGAGATAAAAGAAAAAGTATTTTTAAAAGTAGAAAATTTTTTGTTTGACATTTCTAAAATTCATTGGTTGCTTAGTCTTGATCCAATTGTGTTTGGTGTTTGGTTTAAAAATAATGAAAGTAAGATTGCACTCGATGAGAAAACCTGGTGCAAAATGTATTTGGGCGTTTCAACAAAAAGTGATTTTAAAATTGCAAAAAAAAATGCAGTAGCAATTATTATGCTTCACTATTTTGATAAGATTGAAGAAACAGATGGAACGTTATACTTATTGAAATTAGAAGAAAGTAAAATATATCACGTTAACCTTCTTAAAATATTTTTATTATTTAATAAATATTATAAGAAACCAAAGCTGTCATTTAAAAAATATAAATCTCTTATAGCAGCATATAGTTATCCACGCAGAGTTAGAATAATTTCATTTAAGCAGGATGAATATTTAAATATTTTTCCAATGGACTTGTTGGGGGAATTTAATGAAGCTGATTATTATGTATTTGGTTTGAGGCATACGAATACAACACTTTTAAAGATCATTGAAACCAAAAAAATTGTAGTTTCAGAAATATCTTATAAATACAAAGATCTAATTTATCAATTGGGAAAACATCACGGCTCAAGCCCTCCCACACTCGATTCGCTTCCTTTTAAAACAATCCAAAGTGAAAAATTCGGTTTCTATATTCCTGAATGGGTTTATAATTATAAAGAGATAGAAATTTTAAAAACGATTAATCTTGGCAGCCACATGCTGCTCTGGGGAAAAGTTGTAAATGAAAAAAAAATAAAACAACCTGCAAGCAATTTATATCATATTCATTTTTTGCAATACTTGAAACTAAAATCAATCGGTGTTAATTATCCTTTAGTATGAAATCATTATTTTTTATTTAATATTACCATCATATTCTACAAAGCCTTTACCGGAAAAATAATTCCAGGATAAAATGATACAATTTGTTTCATTAAGCCGGGCACATCACCATACACATATTTTATTTTTTCGTGAATGTATATTTTGCTGAATGAAGAATAGGAAAAATGAATGGCATCCATTTGATCTTTTATATCTTCATCAAATAACATAATTTTTCCTTTGTATAAAATCAATTGTATATCCCATGGATTTAATGAAAAAAATGAATCAAAATTATTTGAAATAACATCTGGCTTTGCAACAACAATATCAGCGATGTAATGAGTATCAATTTTTCCGGATTGCTGCAAATTAAATACAGAAGCGGGTTGTGCAGTAAGCGATTTAAATAATTCTGTATCGTTTAATAAATGCGTATTCCTTGCGAGCCTCAAATGCTCCCACAAATTCCAGTGGGCAGTAAGCGTGGAATCTGTTCCAAAAAGAATGGATGTTTTCTTTTTTAATGTACTAACTGCAGCAGTTTTATTTAATAAAAAATAGTTGGATGCCGGGCACCAAACCAATGCTTTAAATGCAGATGCCTGTTTTTTATTCATAGCAACTCCATGCACTGCAATTAGCTTTCTTTTTAATAAGTTCCATTTTATAAGCCTGTTAATTTCTTTATGAGCAACGTCGGCGGTTCCTTCTCCAACGTGAATTATATAAATTTGTTTTTTTGCAAAAGGATGATTCAATTTTAATTTCCAGTTTTTTTCAAATTCAACCGAATGCAGGCTGCGGCTGCTTTGCAGGGTTGTTATAAAATTATCAGCAATATGCAATTTTGCGCCGTGATTTACAACAGTGGTTATTCCGTTGAATAAATTTTTATACATTCCCCATTGTATTCTTAAGGGTTGCGGAATTTTTAAAACTGCATCTATCTGTTTCCTGTTAGTGTGTTGTATATCTTTTCCCCATTCAATATAATTATTATAAATGCGATTGCCCGTTTGCGGAAATAAATTAAAATCGAGATGATCGTGAGAATTGATAAGCCCCGGAAAAGCTATTGCATCATTGAAATAAATAGATGGCTCATTATTTTTTTCGGAATAATTTTTATTTTCTGAAATAGCAGTTATGATTTCATTATCTATCCGGAGGTTGTATAATCCTTCTTTTCCAACGATGTGTACATTACAAAGTTGCATCAGGTTTTTTTAAACACATTCCATAAATGATTGGCGAGCCTTTCCATTTTTCATAAACATCAAGCGCATGTTGTTTTTCATAATAAGGCCTTGCCGGTTCATCAATTACTTTTTCAATGAAACGCAAAAGTTGCAAATGCAGTTGCCCTGCTATATCTTTTATACTTTCAATTGAATGAACATAATTATTTACAGCTATCGTTTTATTGTTATGCGTGAAAGTTCTTTTACCGCCTTTAGCCAAAACAAAAGGATGATAATCTGTTAAGATGATGGAGCCACCCGGCTTTAAAACCCTGTTCCACTCTGCAATTGCTCCACTTGCATTTTTTATATGCGCAATAGTTAACGTCGAAATAATTGCATCGCACGATTCATTTTTTAACTGGTTCAAGGTATCATTCATTAAAAGATGAGTTTCTGCAGCAGGAAATTTTTGCTGTAATATTTTAATCATTCCTTCCGATACATCGAAGCCAATAAGTTGTTTGGGATTTTTATTAAATATTTTTTTCCAATGCCTGCCTGTGCCGCATCCAACATCTGCAATAATTTTATTGCTAAGATTAACATCATTCAATAAAGTTGAAAAAATTTCTTCATCCAAAGCAAGCATTAAATTATCAGGTTGGTTATCGTAATCTTGCGCCCACATATTATAAGCTGCTCGCGGCTGTTTATTTTTAGACGCAAAAAATTCATCTGAAAAATAATGCTGAACTTTTTGAAATACAGTCATAAATTGTGTTTGAAAACCTTTTGGAAAGTTTAAAAATATTTACAGAATTAAGCATATCGCCAAAACTTTCCAAAAGTTTAAAGGGCAACCTTTCTCCTTTTTTATTCGTTATAAAACCAATGAGTAAAATTCTTTTGTATAATCCCAAAAGCGCTGTTGCCAAACACAGAATTCCCAATTCATTGATGAACATTGCCGCTTCAATTGATGGAATGTATGAATGGGTGATTGTTGATGGAAACCGCGAGGAGCATCCTTATGAAAAACTAAAAAGTTATTTAAACACCGGCGAATTTAAATACATTGGATTTACTGTAATGCCCGGCCCCCAAGCAAAGCAAGCCATTCCATTTTCAAAAAAAATTAAAGAAGAATTTCCAGATACTATTATGATATGGGGTGGTTATTTTCCAACTAATCATTATAAGGTTGTACTGAATTCCGGCTATGTTGATTTTGTGATTAATGGACCCGGCGATCATGCGTTTCCTCAATTGATTGATGCTTTGGAATATAATAAACCGTATCATTTAATAAAAAATATTATTTATAAATCAAGTGATTCAATTATAAAAAATGGTAAAGAAGATTTGATTGAGCAGGATGATCTTCCTCCATTGCCATACAACAAATTGAATGAATTATATTCTGTCAATAAATATTTAGGTAAAACTTATTTGGGAAATAAAACATTGGCATATCATTCAAGCATTGGTTGTCCATTTACTTGTTCTTTTTGCGCGGTTGTTCCTACTTACGAAGCAAGATGGAAAGCAAAATCTGCGCACCATGTTTACAACGATATTAAATATATAAAAGATAAATGGGGCGCTGATGCCATTGAGTTTCATGATAATAATTTTTTTGTATCCGAAAAAAGAATAGTTGAATTTTCAAAATTGATTAAGCCTGAAAAAATGAATTGGTGGGGAATGGCGCGCATTGACACCATGCATAAATTTAAAGATGAATCATTATCGCTCATTCGCGAAGCAGGATGTAAAATTATTTTCTTTGGTGCTGAAAGCGGCAACGATAAAGTGTTGCATCAATTAGATAAAGGCGGTACACAAACAGGTGAACAGATTATACATTTTGCGGAACGTTTAAAAAAATTTGACATTATTCCAGAATATTCTTTTGTATTGGGAACGCCGGCGCCTACCCCGGAAGAAGTTATGGCGCAAATTGATTTTGACATCAACTTTATTAAAAAAGTAAAATCGGTAAATCCTAAAACAGAAATTGTTTTATACACTTACAGCCCCGTGCCTGCTGAGGGTTCAGAATTATACAAAGAAGTGCTTGCATCAGGATTTGAATATCCCAAAAAATTGGAAGACTGGATAAGCCCACAATGGGAACGATTTGATTTGCGAAAAAATCCATTAACGCCGTGGCTTACGCAGGAGATGATTGATAAGATAAGAAATTTTGAAACAGTTTTAAATGGATACTATCCAACGGTATCGGATATACGCTTAAATGATAAGAAAAGAAAACTAATGAAATTAATTGCAGGGTTGCGTTACAAAATAAATTTTTATCAATATCCTTATGAAATAAAATTGTTGCAACGTATGTGGAAATACCGGCAGCCTGAAATACAGGGCTTTTAATTCGAGTAATAAATAAATGAATAATCTGAAAATTATAAGCGGGTTTTTATCGCAGCCGGATGATGTGGCAATTCATGAATTTGAGAAATTATATGTTGCGCTTCGTTTCGGCGAAGGAAGAATATATAACGAAAATGAAATCGCCAAACTGCCCGTCGTTCCTGCATCTCATCCGCATCATGCCGAATGGGTCATTCGCAAAGAGTCGTGTGACAGATTAAAAAAATATGTAAAAAATCATTCTAAAATTTATAATATTCTTGAAGTGGGATGCGGCAATGGATGGTTGAGCGCTCAATTGACTTCCATTACCAACGGATCAGTAACCGGGTTGGATATAAATGCGCTGGAACTTGAACAGGCCTGGAAAGTTTTTAATAAAATTTCCAATTTAAAATTTATTGAAGGCGACATTTGTTCCGATATTTTGCAAGACAATAAATATGATCTCATCGTTTTTGCTGCGTCAATACAATATTTCAAATCACTTAGAGAAATTTTAAAAACGGCAACAAAATATTTAACCCTGCAGGGAGAAATTCATATCATTGATTCGCATTTTTATAAATCATCTGAAATTGCAATGGCAAAACAAAGAAGCAAAAAATATTTTACTCAAAAAGGATTTCCCGAAATGGCTGATTATTATTTTCATCACAATATGAAAGAATTGAAAAATTTTTCATTTTCAATTTTATATAATCCCCATTCAATAATAAACAGGCTATTTAATAAAAATCCATTTTACTGGATCAGAATAAAAAATAATTTATAAATGTTTTCTGCAATTTCGCATACTTATAAAAGATACAGAACCCTGCAAACCCATAGGATACAGGCCTTGCCGATTGTCATTATCATGCCGCACAGCGCCTGCAATTGCCGTTGCATAATGTGTGATATATGGAAAGGCAATCATCATTTAAAACAATTAACAGAAAAAGATATTGGAGGGTTAATAGATTCTTTAAAAAAATTTGGAACAAAACAAGTGGTTATGTCGGGAGGGGAAGCATTGCTTAATAATAATTTTTTTAAATTCTGTGAAATTTTAAATAAAGAAAACATTTCAGTTACCTTACTTTCAACAGGATTTACTTTAAAAAAAAATGCAGAACAGTTAACGCGATGGGTAAAAGAAATTATTGTGTCGCTGGATGGCGATGAAACCACACATAACGCCATAAGAAATATTCCCGGCGCTTTTAATAAACTACGTGAAGGAATACACGAAATAAAACTTATACAGCCGGATTATAAAATTACAGGGCGTTCCGTAATTCACCGGCTTAATTTTAATAAATGGCCTGCCATTATTGACGCCGCTAAAGAACTGGAATTGGATCAAATTAGTTTTTTACCGGCCGATGTAAGCAGCCATGCATTTAATCGTGAAATACTTTGGGATATAAATCGTCAACATGAAATTCTTTTATCTTTTGAAGATTTAGCTATATTAAAAAATGTTATTCAAAAATTAATGACTGATTATAAAAAAGAATTTGAAAATAATTTTATTGCCGAGTCGCCTGAAAAAATTCAAAAAATATATGAATATTATGCGGCTTATTATGAAATGAATTCTTTTCCATACAAAAAATGCAATGCGCCATGGGTATCAACGGTGGTAGAAGCAGATGGAACGGTGCGTTCATGCTTTTTTCATGAAGCGTTGGGCAATATCAGAAATGGATCATTGCAAACCATTTTAAATAGTGCTCGTGCAATAGATTTCAGAAAGCATTTGAATGTTGATACCAATGAAACCTGCAAAAAATGCGTTTGTTATTTAAATCTTGCCCCTTCGGCTGAAGTATAAAAAAATATGAAACATATTCTCTTTTCACATTCTTATTTTTTACGGCTCGATCCAAAACAGTGGGCCATTGGGCAGCCTTATCCGCCATTAGGAACTTTGTATGCCGCATCACTGCTGAGAAAAAATGGCTATGATGTTTCTTTATTCGATACAATGTTTGCCTACTCTCCGGAAAATATTATTGCTGAGTTAAAAAAAAGGATACCCGATTTTTTTGTTTTGTATGATGACGGATTTAACTATCTCACAAAAATGTGCCTCACCAATATGCGGGAAGCGGCATTTACAATGATTCGCATTGCAAAAGAAAAAGGCTGCAAAGTTATTGTTTCCAGTTCCGACGCTACTGATCGTTACGAAATGTATTTAAATGCAGGCGCCGATTTTATTTTAACAGGAGAAGCAGAATTCACTTTGCTGGAGCTTTTGAATGCGATTCAAAAAAATGAAAATGATTTTTCTGAAATAAAAGGAATTGCGTTTATGCATGACCGTTATATTGTGAAAACGCCAAAAAGAAATGTTATAAAAGAATTGGACATGCTGCCTTTTCCTGCGTGGGATATAATTGACATAGAACCTTACCGTGATAAATGGATAAACAGTGTCGGTTATTTTTCCATAAATATGGCAACAACAAGAGGGTGCCCTTTTAAATGCAACTGGTGCGCCAAGCCGATCTATGGAAACCGCTACAACACGCGCTCTCCGCAAAATGTTGTTGATGAATTAAAAATGTTGAAGGAAAAATTCAATTTCGATCACATCTGGTTTTGCGATGATATTTTTGGATTAAAGCCCGGCTGGATTAAAGCATTTGCTGATATAATTGAAAAAGAAAAACTCACATTCAAATTCAAAATGCAAGGCAGGGTTGATCTGTTGTTGGAAGAAAATAATATCAAAGACCTTGCAAGAGCAGGTTGTGAAAATATATGGATGGGCGCTGAAAGCGGCTCACAAAAAATACTGGATGCAATGGATAAGGGAACAACTGTAAAACAAATTTTTGTAGCAACCCGGTTATTGAAAAAAAATAAAATTAAACCTTCATTTTTTATACAGTTTGGTTATCCCGGAGAAACAAAAGAAGACATTAAAAAAACTATTGCAATGATCAATGCATTGTTGCCTTATGAAATTGGTATCTCCGTTTCTTATCCTTTGCCGGGAACTAAATTTTATGAAAATGTAAAATCAGAGTTGAAAGAAAAAACAAACTGGACTGACTCGAATGAAATGGCATTGATGTTTCGCAATACTTATCATCCCGCTTTTTATAAACAATTACATACGTATGTTCACAAGAGCTATCGTATGCATTTAGCTTTCGAAAATTGGAAGCAATTATTTACCAATCCTATAAAAAGCAATCTGCACACATTAAGAAAAGCCTTGTCTGGCTTATATTACATGCCTTCTGCTTTTATTGAAAAAAGAAAATTAAACCTGCTTGAAAAAATATAATGAATATTGGTTATTCAAATAATAATGAACAATTAACAGCTGATGCATTTTCATCGCAATCAAAAATTTTTGATAAGTTATATTCAGGAAATAAAGCGATTGAGTATAAAAGAAAAAGAGTGAGGGATCATTTAAAAAAAATAATACAGCCTGGAAATTTTATTCTTGAATTAAACAGTGGCACCGGTGAAGACGCAATATGGATGGCGCAGCAAGGTTGCCTGGTTCATGCAACAGATATTTCCGAAGGAATGCTTGAAGTATTGCAACAAAAAATTAAAAATGAAAAAGCTGGTGATTATATAAGCTGCGAACTGAAATCATTCACTCAGTTGGAAAGCCTTGCCAATAAAGGGCCTTACGATGTGATCTTTTCTAATTTTGCAGGATTAAATTGTACGGATCGTTTGGATAAAGTTCTTAAATCATTTTCTTCGTTATTAAAATCAAATGGAATAGTAACATTGGTATTGCTGCCAAAATTTTGCCTTTGGGAATTTTTATTAATTTTTAAAGGAAAGTTTAAAACGGCGACACGCCGTTTTTTTAGCGCAAAGGGAAGAAAAGCAAAAGTGGAAGAAAATTATTTTACATGCTGGTATTACCATCCATCTTTTATAATAAAAAGGATGCGCAAAGATTTTAAATTATTGAGCATTGAAGGCCTTTGCACCATTGTTCCGCCATCGTACATAGAAAATTTTGAAGATAAATATCCTCGTTTATTTAATTTTTTAAAAACAAAAGAAAATAAATGGAAAAGCAAATGGCCATGGAAATTCATTGGCGATTATTATATCATTTCTTTGCAAAAAAAATAAAATCAATGAGCATTCACCGGCTTGGTTAATTCAATTAATTGCTTCACTTTTTGTTCATATTGTTGAATCACTTTTGCCTGAAAATTTTTCGGATCAGGCTTGGAGAAATGACGACTCACCATCATCCCCATTTTTTTCCCTTTGGCGTTTAGCCATAACCGTTGTGTTTTCTTTTTCCAACGCCGGTCGGTTATTCGCATTAGCCGTTTATCCAGGCTTTCGCCAATAGTTGAATTAAAAATTTGTTCAACAAATTTCACTAAATAATTTTTTTTAATTTTTGTTTGAACAACTAATGAAGTATTATGAGCGGGGAAAAAATTATTTATCCATTCATTGGCTTCTATAAATTTTTTAAAATATGAAAAACCTTCCATTGGCAAAAGGGTAACAATTTCCATAGCAGTAAAAATATTTTTTTCGGGTATTTCCAGGCCCGATTCATCAATGTAATAATTCATACAAAACCAATGTTGTTTTCCCGCCACATAAGTAAGTTTTTTAAACAAATGCATAAAGGTGCGTGCAATCCATAAACGATTGGCAGCTGTGATGATAAAAAAATCAATGTCCGTTTTTTCATCAGCATAATTTTTTGATAAAGAACCTGACACAGCAACGGTTTCCACAAAAGGAAACCGGCAGATTACCCTAGCGATTTTTTTTGCAATGGCTAATTGTTTTATTGCTTCCAGGTTGCCTTTCCGTCGCTTCTCTGCAAGGCCGGGCTTGTTTTGTAACGAATAAAATTGGTCTGATTTAAAAATAATTTCATCCTCCATTAGCCCAATCAACGCATCATCAATATCGCATGGATTATATAAATTGGGCATAAAAGAATGGATGTCTGCAATCGTAAGCGGATAATTGAAGCAATCAAAATAAGCCAGCGTTTTTAATATGTCGTTGCGTATATTATCCAATGTTTTTATAATTTGGAATTATTAAGAGTGAATTTTTATATTGCTTTTTTAATCGCTTTAATTTTTGATATTTTAAAAATGAGTGATGTGCTGTTTGCGTGGCAATTATAAATCCATAATAACCATCTAAAAAACCCAATCGCAAAAAATAGCTGTGAACGAATGACCACACCGGGCTTATAAAAATTTTTCCCCAGTGTATTTTTTTGCCTGATTCAAATAATGATTGTGCTGCAATGGTTGTAAATTTTTCATTTCGTTGTAAATGCTCATCAATTGTTTTAAATGTATAATGAAGAATATCGCCTTTAAGAAATTTTTTAATCGTATTTTTTTTCAACACAATTTTATCATGCGGATTCAAGCCTCCCCAATGTGCACAATGTTTATTAAACAGCCTGATTTTTTTATCAGGATACCACAAGCCGTGTTTTATAAAATGCCCGCAATAATTATTATAGCGGTTCATAAAATAGGCTTTGTATTTAAATTTTTTTTTTGCCTCAAGAATAGAATGGATCAGCGTTTGGCTTAATGCTTCATCGCCATCGAGGCTTATTACATAATCGTAAGTTGTTAGCTGAAGCACCCTGTTTTTCTGTTCAATATATCCTGCAAATTTTTCCTGCTTTACGATAGCGCCTTTCTGAAGTGCAATAGCAACAGTATTATCAGAAGAAAAAGAATCTAAAACAATTACTTCATCAGCAACTTTCCAGAGCGAATCAATGCAGCGGCCAATATTTTGATCTTCGTTTCTTGTGATTATAACCGCCGAAAGATTTTCCATTTTATTGCAAATAGTTTTAGAATAAAACGAAATAAAATAATATGAGGTTGCCTTATGCAATTAAACTTTGTTTTTCACCGTTACTTCGTTTATTGAAGATTAAAAACAATGAGAAAAAGAAGGCATAGAAAAAAACTCCTTTGTTACGATCGAGTATATTTTCGGAAAAAGAAACTATACAAATAATAATAATGAATGATAAAAAAATAAAATCTTTTCTTTTAATTGCGGCAGTAAATCCATAATACAAAATGTATAAAAACAGCGCCAGGCCTGCAATGCCTGCCTGCAAGAGAAAGCTCAGGTATTCATTGTGCGCATTTAATTGCACGAGGTAAGATTTATAAAATTTATTTTCAAAATATTTATTTTCTAAAATATTTAATTCTGCTCCACTGCCATAACCTGCTAAGGGCGATTGTTCAACAAGTTGCCATGCCAGCTTCCAACGCAGCATTCTAGATTCGGCGCGGTCGCCGGGATTAGTATAATCGGATAAATCATTTTCAAGATCGGTGATGTATCTTTTTTTTAACGTGTTGGATTGAGTAATTAATAAACTAAACGATAAAAATATTGCCATGAAAATTATAAAGAAGATCCATCTTTGGGTTCCACGAAACAAGAAAAATGATGCTCCAAAAATAATAATAATCGCTTCAGCAATTATTGCAGACCTTGCTGAAAGCTGTACCAGGCCTGCCATTAATATAAGCGCAAAAAAAATGTAGTAATAATTTTTACTATTTTTTTTATTAAAAAATAAATACAAAAAGGTGCTGGCAGATAATGCAGCATACATTGATAAATAGGTTGCATGTAAACCAATGGGCGCAGAAAAATTCTGATTAATAAAAGCGCTCTTTACAATAGAAAACCAGGGCAATTGAAAATAATGTATGGTGCGGAAAGCTATGAAAAATAAATAAATGATTGCAAATGTGCAGGTGAAAGAAAAAATTTCAAGCAAAGATATTTTGTATTTATTAATATCAAGATTGGTGAGCGAGAGAGAAAGAGGAAATAATAAAATGCCCAATTGATGATTCATATCTTTAATGCCATCTGCCTTATAACTGCTGAACACAATAGCGATAGCCGTTAAAAAAAAGAGAGAAGAAATGATCCAGATATTTTTATTTTTCAAAACAGCGAGCTTACTTTTTTTAAGATGAATAAGCGTATGGATGCAAAAAATAATCAACAACCATTCGCTGTAAAAATGGTTGTAGGGCAACATGATTAGAAAACAGGCAAGTAAATAAAAACTTATTTTGTTTTCCAAAGTATCATGTATAAAAAAATTTTTTTTCATTTTATTTTCCGGCGATAACATTCAATTATATAATTATTGTATTGCTCAGTAATAGAAGGCCAATTGTATTGGCTTTCTATTTTTAAAAAATTATTTTGAACCATTTGTTCTTCTTTCTCATTTCGTTTTACCGAATCAATTATTTGCTCAACGTCTTTTGTAGTTTCAAAATAATAAGCATCTTTTTGCAACACAGCGTGGTTAAATTCATTTTCATGCGCTGCTATCAAAGCCCCGCTGCCCATAGCTTCCAGCAAAGAAGGATTGGTGCCGCCAACGCTATGCCCGTGAAAATATACATGCGAAAAATACTTCAGCGAATGCGTGATCGCTTTATCATAAACAGGTCCTGCAAAAAGTATTCTTTTATCTTCTTTAAATTTGTTTACCATTTTTTGACCAAAGGAATGGTGAGTACTTCCGACAACAATAAATTTTTTATCAGAGGAGCTTCGGTAAAAACCATCTAAAATAGTTTCCACATTATTTTCCGGTTCAAGCCTTGCCATAAGTAAATAATATTGTTGGGTAGAAACATGATATGGCGAAAGCAATGCTTTATCATTTACATTTCCTATCTCGCTTCCGTAAGGTATGTACTTGCATTTGATGCCATATTTTTTTTGCAAATAATTTTGAATTACTATAGAATCGGCAATATAAAAATCACTGCATTGAACCGCCCATTTCTCAGCTCGTTTTAAAAATTGTTTTGTAAAAGCGTTATATTTTGCCCGCTTCCATTCCAGCCCGTCCATATTTGAAATGATGACTGGTTTTTTAGGAAAATATTTACCCCATACAGAGCTGCTTGTATATCCTAAAAATAAAATGACATCATAATTTTGTTTATGTGCATGATGAATACAATTGAAATCATAAACAAACTGGCCCGCAGTTCCCAATAGAAATTCAGGATCGTAGCAATGTTGCACATGCACTCCATAAAAATCTTTTTTTTGATATGGATGATTGTGCGAATTGTAAACCGTTACCTCGTGGCCTTTATTTACTAATGCAACTGAAAGGGATTCCGCAAGTTTTTCAAATCCGCCATAAAAGTTAGGAATGCCGCGGCAACCTATAATTCCAATTTTAAGTTTCATGTGGTTGGTATTATTTTTTTGTAAGCGTTAAATGTTTTTAATGCCGCATTTTGCCATGTAAAATCATTTAATATTTTTTGTTGAAATACTTCGCAAGCAGGAGTGTTGCTTGCTGCATTTATTTTTTCTAAAATAGAAGAAGGCGATGCCGGATCGCAATAAAATGCATTTTCTTTAAAATATTCTTTTGTATAACCTCGATTGGTTACTACAATATTGCAGCCCATTGCTGCGGCCTCTAATGTAGAGAGGCCGCAGGTTTCGAACCAGCTTGGCAAAATATGCACTTTAGCAGTTTGATAATATTCAATTAATTTTTCGTGCGAAAGATGATTTACAAAATGAATATTTTTTGCTGCAATATTTTTACATTTTTTATAATAGTTTAATTGATTTGCCGCCGGATTGCCAATAATGAAAAGTTTATAAACAGAATTATTTAAAGCTTTAATGAGATTCAATTGATTTTTTAAACCTTCAATTCTTGCAACACACAAAACCATGTGATCATCTTTACTGTTACGATTAGAAGGCATAAAAATATTTTTATCAATTCCATTTGGGATAACACAATATGCAGTGCTTAATGAATACAGTTGTTCCAGCTGCCTGTATTCCATTTCAGAATTGGGAAGCATGAGCGCCGTTTTTTTTATAATAGTTTTTATGCTTTTACTTTGGCCTTTGAATAAATATAAATAACCTGAAAGCTTTTGCTGGCCTTTCATCCACCTGGCAATTGTTTTTATGTATTCAATGTTATCACTTGAAAGAAAACGAAATATTTTTCCTGAAAAACCTTTTCGATATTGGCGATCATATTCTGAATAATCAATAAGCAAAGGCGTTACCACAAAAGGTTTTGGCGTTTTATAAATATGATGTAAAATATCAGCAGGCCGTATCAAATTAAAAAAATGAAACAAATCATATTTTTTATAATTAATTTTTTCATCAGCAAGTTTTATATCAACAGCTACATTTAATTGTTGTAAATATTTTGCAGTATTAATAATTTGTATGGTATCGCCGCCTGGCAAAACATATAATGATGACCTGGCAATGATTGCAACTTTCATAAGGCGGCAAATTTTGGGATGATAGTTTTATGCAGCCACGTGATAAATGATGCCGGAAAAAAACTTAGCAGGTATAATGCATAATTATCCCACCGGTAAGGATACATTTTTATTGCTTTTGATAACAGCGGCCTTGCTTTGCGAGGTTGATGATTGTTTATTAAAAATTTTTTTCCGCACAAAGCATAATAAGATCCTTCTTTAATTTTTTGTACGTTTTGTTTTTTTATAATTTCAAGAAGCGCATTGCCTTCTTCTTCGGTAACAGAGCCCCGCTTAATAATTTTGTTTTTCATTTGCCTGAAAATTCGTCCTCTCCATTTTTCATCAATAGTGCTGGAGGATGGATTAAAACGAACTTTTATCAAGCGCCTGTGAAGATTACTGAATTTTCCGTAACTTTTTAATTGAATCCATAAAAAATAATCTTCGAAATTATGAGCATACGGAGAATAGCCACCAGCCTCAATTACAGCATCCTTTTTATACATCACTGCCGAATGTATAAAAGGACAGTGTGAATACATGCGATGCAATAATTGCTCGTTAGTATGACCGATACATTTAAAATAAAAAAGGTGCTCGCCATTTTCTGAAATGTATTCTGCATCGCTCCCGGTAAGCACATAACCCGGATGGGCATCTAAAAACAAAACCTGTTGTTGCAATCTTTCAGGCAAACAAATATCATCCGCATCGAATCTTGCAATATAGCGGCCGCTTGCTTTTGATAATCCTGTGTTTAAAGCAGCCGCTATTCCATTATTAACCGGATGGTTAATTAATAATATTCTCGGATCATTATATGAATTTATTAAACGGTTGGTATCATCCGTTGATCCATCATTAACAATCAGCAATTCAAAGTCGGTAAATGTTTGTTTCAATACCGAATCAATGGCTTCGCCAATATATTGGGCTGCATTATATGCAGGCATCAGTACCGTTACTTTTGGAACGTGCGCTGTCATAATCGGTTTACCTTTTCTTTCATATTTAAAAAAATAAGCAACTCAAAAAATATTATGATGGATAATTGTTCAAACCAATAATCGAAAAATAAGATCGCCGATAGCAATAAGATACATGGAATGCTATATGAAAACAGGTTTAATTTTTTAATAAAAAACCCGATATAAAAAAGAAAGAATGCCAATAATCCGATAATGCCATATTCGCTCAAAAGCCAGTCATACACTGATCCAGGGCTGTTTGTGATGGAATGCAATCCATCTTCTTTGCTGAAAAAATATAAATAAACATCAAGGTGATTGGCAAGAAAATCATGGCTGATATATTTATATTTTTCAGGATAGGAACCTGCAATATCTAATGCCGTTGTTTTAAATGCAAGTTTGGATGAAAAATTTCCAATGCCTGTGCCTGTAATAATTTTTGAAGGATGTTGCTTAAAATAGTTAAGGGTTTGTTTCCATGCAATTATTTTCCCCGGATATTTTGCATGAAATAAAATATCAGCGCTCATTGGCAACGCAGAAGAATGCGCATCAATAAAATGAAACATATTTTGTTCAACAGGTGTTACAAATGATTTGTGTTGAAATTGCGGCGAATTAATATCATCAACAGGCAATGATAAATTGACAGGTATGGCAAGTGTATGAGAGCCTATAAAATTTTGTTTTTCGTTTTCCAAAAAAGTCATACTGTCCAAATAAAGCATAGCAATTTTTTGCCTTCGTTCTTCAGGTGTTAAGGAGCTATCGGGCAGTTTTTTTATATCCGATTGCAAAATATTTTTATGAACGTTAATTCCTTTATCAAAAAAATTATTGAAAAAATTAACCATGTAGTTATTGTTTTGCGGCGATATTTTTGTCATAAATACTATCAGCAAAAAATAACAAATGGCGATTAAACTTTTTTGGATTTTATCGCTTTGGAATATAAACATGAATAGCAACACAAGCGATACAATAATGTTGATAACATTGCTCCCCGTCATTAATAAAATAATCATGCACAGCAGCGCCATTGCCGCTTGCTTTCGTTGCAAAAAGTAAATAACCCCAAAACCATTCAACACTGCGTTGGTAGTGGATGTATCAAAAGAAATTCCTTTTATATAATCACCGGTTCCAATAAAATATTTCTGGTACTGCCCCTGGTAGAGATATGGATTTAATGTTTTTGTTTGCCAAATAATAATTAAAAAAGTAATGACTGAGACTATTGTATTTATTATAAAAAAAATATAAATGGTTTTATGAATTACACGGGGCTCATTACCTTCGACAGATAACTTTATTTGGTGAATGGCAAGAATGCTGAATATCCAAAAACCAATGCCAATTAAAAAAGTAATTGTATAATTAGGAATAGCAAAACCTGCGGTGATACAGTAATTGATAAGAGCAATACCAATAACGAGTAAATAAAAAAGCGGAAGCCTTGAATTGCGAAATCGAAATTGAAATTTAAAACCGGGCCGGAAAAAATATATACATACCAGTGCAGCTAGTTTCATAACCAGCTTTACATTTAAAAACATTAAAAGGAAAATAAGAAGTTTCCAGTCAATTGTTTTAAATATATTTTTTGTTCCGGCCAAATATTTTTTGATCAAAACAGGAATGTTTTAAACGAGCTGAATTTTTAGTGATTATTATTTGAAATGGTAAACGTAATCAACAAGGCTGTGGTTGCCAGTTGCCCAATCATTCGAATAAAATTTGCTTGTGCCCCGCTGTGGGCGTAAGTCTGGTAGCAAGGGATTATTCGTTAGCCATACTTGTGCCTGAATTGAAAAAAGGTTTGTACATGTACTTATGAGCAGTAAATATAAATTCTATAATAATGATAAATTATATTTTATTTCATTTGCAACCAACATAAGTTGGCATATTTCCCACTAAGGCACGAAGACCACGAAGTGTTTTCATTTGTGAACTTAGTTAGGCTTCGTAGGGAAATGTATTATGTTATAATAGACTTAACTTAACACTTAGTCAATCCTTTGCAAAAAAATTATTCAAACAATTCCGCCTGCGTGCCTTCATTTTTTTTCTCAACCCAATTCATCGAAGCAGTCTTGCTATAATCTTCAAACCTTGTACCCACTGCTTTCCAGCCGGTAACTTCAATATTTTTTCCAATTTTATATTTGACGTTTCTTATCTGCGAGCCACGACCTTTTTCAAAATGAAGTACCGGATCATTAATCGTTGTTACCGTTTCTAACTTTATGTTGGTTCCTTCTTTAATGAATAAAAATTTATTATGCAGGGTTGTTGTTTCTATTTTAAAACGTTTTACATAAAATTGTTTTTTTTCTATATCGGCATACACGGCAGTAATAATTTTTTCTATATAAAATTTTTCAATAAGCATTATATCATCCGGATTAAAACGCTGTGTCAATTCCTGGTCGGTAATTTCATAAGTCCCCTCTTTATAAATTAATAATATTTTATCTTCGGCATCAAACTCGCCCAGGAAAATTCCTTTTTCATCGTGATTCAATCTTCCGAATTTATCATCGAACCATAGCTTGATGCTACCCAATGTGGCTTTTCCTGTTTCGAGATATTTAACTTTACTTATTTTATATTTGGTAACCTGGATGCCAATGCTTCCCCTACCCTTTATTTCTAAATTTTCAAAATAAAAATCAAATTCTTTTTTTCTTGCAGAACTTCCTGGAGTTAAAATAATTTTTACTACTTCTGCTTCACCGTTGGGATTAACCGATAAATAATAAACTTTACTTTTTTCTCCTCCTTTGGTGAGATAATAAATTTTATCTCTCGTAACTCCTGTTATATTAAATCGTTTTGCATAACTGATGTTTGTATTGAGATCAGTATAAATCATATTATATGTCGTGCGCTCATCGCCTTTTCTGAACACTGCAGCATGTTTTATATTTTTCCCAATAAAAACTTTATCCTGCACTTTTACCACTTTCATTATTCCGCCTTCTGTGAAAACAATTATATCATCAAGGTCTGACACGTCGCCGATAAGCTCATCTTTTTTCAAGCTTGTTCCAATAAAACCATCTTCGCGATTTACGTAAATCTTAGTGTTGGCAATAGCTACAGCCTTTGCCTGTATGATGTCAAATAATTTTATTTCTGTTTTTCTTTCACGGCCCTTTCCATATTTTTTTAAAAGTTCTTCATAATAATTTATGGCATATTCTGTAAGATGTTCGAGGTTGTTATTTACTTGTTTAATATTATTTTCAAGTGTTTTAATTTGTTCATTCAACTCATCAATATCCAACTTATAAATTCTTCGTACAGGCTTCTCCGTTAGTTTCAGAATATCATCTTTGGTAATGTCTCTTTTTAATTGTTTTTTATAAGGAATAAAAGCTTTGTCAATAGCAGCAATCACTTTCTCCCATGTTTCATGTTTTTTTTCAAGCTCTTTATAAATTTTTTCTTCAAAAAAGATTTTTTCTAAAGAAGTATAATGCCATTTTTCCTGAAGCTCTTTTAATTTTATTTCTAATTCTTTTTTAAGAAGCTCTTTAGTATCATCTGCAGAAATTTTTAATAGTTCAGTTGCGCCCGGAAACTCAGGCCGCTGGCCATTGATAACACATGCATTGGGTGAAATAGAAATTTCGCAATCAGTAAAAGCGTATAACGCATCAATCGTAATATCGGGTGAAATGCCCGCCGCAAGATCAATATTTATTTCTACTTCGGCGGCAGTATTGTCGGTAACTTTTTTTATTTTGATCTTACCATTTTCATTTGCTTTAACGATGCTATCAATCAACTGTGTAGTAGTAGTTCCATAAGGAACATCTTTTATCGCCAAAGTTTTTTTATCAAGCTCTTCAATGTTTGCACGTACTCTCACTTTACCGCCACGAATGCCATCATTGTAATTGGTTACATCTATCATTCCACCTGTGGCGAAGTCGGGATAAAGCTCAAACTTTTTTCCTTTATAATATTTTATAGTTGCTTCAATTAATTCACAAAAATTATGAGGAAGGATTTTTGTTGCAAGCCCCACAGCAATTCCTTCTGCGCCCTGTGCGAGCAGCAATGGAAATTTCATTGGAAGCGTTACGGGCTCATTTTTTCTTCCGTCATAACTTAATTGCCAATTGGTAGTTTTATTATTGAAAGCAACTTCCATTGCAAACTTGCTTGGCCGCGCTTCTATGTAACGCGGTGCTGCCGCTTCATCGCCTGTTCTTACATCGCCCCAGTTGCCCTGCGTTTCAATTAATAATTCTTTTTGGCCAAGATTTACAATAGCATCACCAATGCTTGCATCGCCATGCGGATGGTATTGCATGCTTTGCCCTATGATGTTGGCCACTTTATTAAAACGCCCGTCATCCATTTCTTTCATTGCATGCAAAATGCGGCGCTGCACGGGTTTCAGCCCATCTTCCACTGCAGGCACTGCACGCTCGAGTATCACATAACTTGCATAATCGAGAAACCAATTTTTATATTGACCGCTTATACCGGCATCATTATGCGTAAAATTTTCTTTAGTACTTTTTGACATTTGCTTTTTATTTGCCAAGAATTGAACGAATGTTCATGAATTATTTTTATTGAACTGCTAATTATATTCGTGTTAATTTGTGTAATTCGGGTCTATTAATTTGATCGTAGTTTTCACTTCAAACTCTTTTAAATTTTTTACATCTCCCTGCGCATCTATTTTATTTTCTATTATCATAAGTTTAATTCTCCAAATCAGGTATGCATCGCCGGTTATTATTTTTGATTTGGAAAAAAATGTATGCAATAATTTATTTACTTTCTGCCAATCTGTTGTTATTAATTTCAATAATTCTTTATCATAAAAATCATAATCATACTGAATTAGTTTTTTACCACCTTCTAAAATTCTTACACCTTTATTTTCGTTGCATAATTTTAGCCATTCATCAGGATCAATTTCAAATTCACTCGCAGTTACAGGCCGGGCTAATTTTTTCGCTTTTAGAAATTCTTTAGGTTCAATATCAAAAATATTTGTTGGGTAAAAAAGATGTCCCTTTGCATTTATAAAAGGAAGATTATTCAAATACAAAATAAAAATTCTTCCCTGAAATTCTTTTAACTGACTGATGAGCCAATAATATCCTGAAACATCATGTTGGTTTTGCGCAACCCATATCCATGCAATTTCCTCAGTATTATTTTGTAAATTTTTAATTAAATCAGAAACAGTTTTTTCATCATTCACTTCACCACTATCCACGCTGCCTTCACAATTGTTTCCTTCCAAAACCTCTCTCCACCATTGTTTGCGGGCTTCGATACTATCTTCGTTATAAATATTTATTAAAGGGCCAACCGCAAAATCATCTTTTATCTGAATGACATCGCCCTGTAATGTTTCATCAAGTTGGATTGCATTTTGTAAATTATCAATATCATTTTGTTGAAAAACTATATGAATCATTTGATGAGTTGTGAGTAGTGAATTGTGAGTTTTTAATTGTGAATCAAATTATGAATTAGTATTAGAATTTTCATTAGCTAATTAGCCAATTCACTAATTAAATCCATCTCCACTTTTAAATTATCAATAATAAAATCCTGTCTTGATGGTGTATTTTTTCCCATGTAATATTCCAGCAATTGCTGAATATGAATTTCAGGCAAAAGCATTACCGGTTGTAATTTTATGTTATCGCCGATAAAGGTTCCAAACTCTTCCGGCGAAATTTCTCCCAATCCTTTAAACCTTGTTATCTCGGGCTTTCCGCCTAATTTGTCAAGGGCATTTTGTTTTTCATTTTCATCATAACAATAAATAGTTTCTTTTTTATCACGTACACGAAACAAAGGCGTTTCCAAAATATATACGTGCTGATTTTTTACAAGATCAGGAAAAAATTGCAGAAAAAAAGTCATCAGCAATAATCTTATATGCATTCCATCCACATCAGCATCGGTGGCAATTACAATGTTATTGTAGCGGAGGTCTTCATAACCTTCTTCAATGTTCAAAGCATGTTGCAATAAATTAAATTCTTCATTTTCATACACCACTTTTTTTGTAAGCCCAAAACAATTCAACGGCTTGCCACGAAGGCTGAAAACCGCCTGTGTTTCTACATTTCGTGATTTGGTAATAGAACCGCTGGCGCTGTCGCCTTCGGTAATGAAAATGGTTGTTTCCATTCGCTTTGCATTTATTTCATCTTTATTTTTTCCTTCTGCAGTATCATTAAAATGAAAACGGCAATCGCGTAATTTTTTATTATGAAGATTTGCTTTTTTCGCTCTTTCATTTGCTAGTTTTTTTATTCCGGCCAATTCTTTTCTTTCACGCTCATTTTGTTCTATTCTTTTTTTTAATGCTTCAGCAGTTTCAGAATTTTTATGTAAATAATTATTTAATTCTTTGTTTAAAAAATCGGTAATAAAATTTTTTACACCCGGCCCGTTTTCATACATAATTTGCGAGCCGAGTTTTGTTTTGGTCTGGCTTTCAAAAACAGGTTCCTGCACACGTACACTTATTGCTGCGGCAATGCTTCCGCGTATATCGGCAGCATCATAATCTTTTTTATAAAAGTCACGAATGGTTTTTATATATCCTTCGCGAAAGCCCGCCAGGTGCGTTCCTCCCTGGGTTGTAAACTGGCCGTTTACAAAACTGTAATACTCTTCTCCATACTGATTATTGTGAGTGATGGCTACTTCAATATCTTCACCTTTTAAATGAATAATCGGATAGCGGTTTTCATCTTCATTTGTTTTGCGCTGTAACAAATCGAGCAATCCGTTTTTACTTACATATCTTTTACTATTATAATTAATGACAAGCCCCGCATTGAGAAAACAATAATTCCAAAATTGATTGTCTAAAAATTCCTGCAGGTAATGGTAGCTCTTAAAAATTTTTTCATCCGGAATAAAAATAATTTCAGTTCCGTTTTGCTCATCAGTTTTTTCTTCTTTATAATCTTTTATTAAAAAACCTTTTTCAAAATCTGCAGATTTCATTTTGCCTTCGCGGTACGCTGTTACTTTAAAATAACTGCTCAATGCATTCACTGCTTTTGTGCCCACGCCATTCAATCCCACACTCTTTTGAAATGCTTTGCTGTCGTACTTTGCGCCGGTATTTATTTTGCTCACTACATCCACTACTTTGCCCAATGGAATTCCTCTTCCATAATCGCGGACAGTTACCGTTTTATTTTTTATTGCAACATCCACATGCCTTCCAAATCCCATCGTGTATTCATCAATGCAATTATCAATTACTTCTTTTAATAAAACATAAATGCCATCATCGGGGCTGCTTCCATCGCCAAGTTTTCCTATATACATGCCGGGCCTCAATCGAATATGCTCCTTCCAATCCAGGCTTTTTATCGAATCTTCATTATAATCAAATAAATTTTTATCAGTCATTCTTTTTTATTTTTTTTTAGGCAAAAGAAAATTTTATTCTCAATTTTTTTTTTAATTGCGCCAAATATACTTAAACAGATATTTCTATTTTTTTGAATGTTTTAAACAGGTGTGAATAAATTTTTAAAACCTCACCCTCCCGATAGTTATCGGTATCTTGTCTTTTTTGTGTCAAATTAATTTTTAAAATGTATTTAAATTTTCTTTTCATTATGTAATCAGTTAGATTTATAAACTAAAATATTTTATATGAAAAAATTTTTTTTGTTTTCAACAATTGCATTATTTTTTGCAGCATCTTCTTTTGCATCGCCGCAGCAGCATAAACATCATAAACATCACAAGCACCACAAGCATGCAACAATGCATCATAAAAAAGACACTAAAAAATAGTCTTTTCATTCATTAGAGAAAAACTGCTTGCATGGCAGTTTTTTTTTGCCCGATATTTGCTGAAAAGTTTATTCAGTAAAATTTTTTTTAATGAATCTTGATCTTACCAATAAAAATGCAATTGTATGCGGAAGTACGCAGGGGCTTGGCTTTGCATCGGCTGTAGAACTTGCATTGCTTGGCGCCAATGTAACTTTAATGGCGCGCAATGAAAAAAAATTAAACGAAGCATTAAAAAAATTAGATGCATCCAAAGGCCAGAAACATCAATATATTGTTGCTGATTTTCAAACCCCGCAGATTGTAAAAAATGGGATTGATAAATATTTATCAAAAAAAAGTACAGTAAACATTTTGGTAAATAATACCGGCGGCCCAAAAGGCGGCAATGCAACAGATGCAACAACACAAGAATTTTTAGATGCATTCAACAGTCATCTTATCTGCAATCATATTTTGGTGCAATCAGTTTTACCCTCAATGAAAACATCGGGTTACGGGCGAATTGTAAATATTATTTCAACCTCGGTGAAAGAACCAATACAAGGCCTTGCCGTTTCCAATACCATTCGTGCTGCTGTTGCAAGCTGGGCTAAAACTTTGGCAAATGAATTAGGAGAATTTGGAATTACGGTGAACAATGTTTTGCCCGGTTATACAAAAACGGCGCGTTATAATTCCATACTTAAAAATAAAATTGCTGCTACTAAAAAAACTGCAAAAGAAGTTGAATCAACTTTTTTATCACAAATTCCATTAAGAAAAATTGGTACCCCTGAAGAGTTTGGTGCGGTAGTTGCTTTTCTTTGTTCGCCCGCAGCTTCTTATATCACAGGAGTTAATTTGCCGGTTGATGGGGGAAAGCTCGGCTGTTTATAAAAATGTATTTCAAAATTTTTTTAGATAATTTTTTATTACAATCATTTTATTTTTAACCATAAAATCAAAAAAACATGAAACTTACAAAACTCTTCCTCGCAGTTTTTATTTCTGCATCAACAATGTTTTTTAGTTGCACGCCAAAAGACTCGGATGTGCAGGCAAAGATTACAGAAAAATTTGCAGCAACGCCGGACTGTGCAGGAGCTTCGGCAACGGTTAATAAAGGTGTAGCCACTTTAACGGGCGAAGTAAAAGATGACATGTGCAAGATGACGGCTGAATCTACTGCAAAAAGTATAAAAGGTGTAAAATCTGTAATAAATGATTTAACTGTAACACCTGCTGTTGCTACTCCACAAACTACAACTCCCGATTCAGGGCTTATGCAGGGAGTAACCGATGCAACAAAAGATTTTCCCGAAGTAACCGCAACAGTGAATGATGGTGAAATAACTCTTACCGGGAATATTAAGCGTGCCGACCTGCCAAGATTAATGCAATCGCTTAATAGTTTAAAACCTAAAAAAATCAACAATCAATTAACCATTAAATAAAAAGCCATGTCAGCATTACAGGATAAATACAAACAACTTATTGATGCCGCTAATTCTTCAGGAATCAGCAATCTTCAGGTAACAGAGCAGGATAATGTTTTGCACATTGATGGGGATGCGCCCAATGGCGCTGCAAAAGATAAACTGTGGGACATATATGGAAAAATAGATCCTGATTTTCGCGCAGGTGATCTTATATTGAATGTAAATGTTGCAGCATCAGCAGGCACAAAAGCAAAAGTAACCACGGATAGCACAGCATTAAATATTCGCAAAGGCCCCGGCACTGATCAGCCTATTGTAGGGAAAGCGGCGCACAATGAAATGGTAACGCTTCAAAGCAAAACCAACGATCAATGGTGGCTTATAAAAACCGATAGTGGTGTGGAAGGATATGCGTATGCACAATATTTAAGCCCGCAATAAAATTTTATTTTGAATAAATAAAATTATAAAACCCAGCTTTTTTAAAGCGGGGTTTTTTTTATTTTTTTTTGGTAAAAATTTATTTAGATCCGGGCAGTAGATTATTTATTTTTCATAAGGAAAATTGCGCGATACTTTTCGCATCATTCGTTCTATTAATTGATCGGTAGAGCTCATTACATCATCATCCATTGCTTTGTAAAAACGCCACAACAAATTACCGTCTGAGCCATTATATATTTGCATGGTTAATGCGCCACTACCGGTTTTACTTCCTAATCCGCCAAACAAAATAGTTTTTGCAATAGCTCCCGCTTCAGAAGCAGTTTTTTCATAAGAGTAATTACATTTAATGACTGCATCAACACCTAAAATTTTACAAACAGAATCGGCTGTTAAAACATCTAACTGATTGTATATTCCTTTGGATTTTAATAAGGCATTGGTACGATCAACATCCTGAAACGTTACCGTATATTTATTTGCTTTTCTTAATAAATAAGTAAACATAGATTGCTGAAGATTTTTGGCAACAGTTAACTCTTCATTTCTATTTGCGGAAGAATCATAATTTTTGGGAGGCCTTTTATATGTGATGGACGCTACAAAAGGAAGGATGGCGACTAACTTTTGTTTTGAAAGTTCGGTTTTCATATTTGGCGCTGAATAGGTTTGTTTCGCGCCTTCAAACTGGGCCGATGTTTGCATCGCAGCAAATGCAATACATAAAAAAAATAAGAATTTTTTTCTCATATAAGTTGGCTTTGATAAAATTTAATACGCAATAATAATTTATTTTTTTTATAAATTTTATTTTTTTAATTCATTCATCCTTTCGCGCGATTTATTAAAAATTTTTATTCCGTTTTTAATTCCTTTGCGCAATTTTTTTCTTTCTTCTTCAGGCATGTTATACACTTTTTTACATTCATCAGAACAACAACCATTCATTTTTTTGGCGCAGGAAAGGCATTGTATAAAAAGCAAATGACAACCTTCATTGGCGCAATTGGTATGCATATCGCAGGGTGCGCCGCATTGGTGGCAAACGCTTATAACCTCCGCCCCTACCGGTTCTCCGAGCCTTCCATCAAACACAAAATTTTTTCCTTTAAATTTATTTGGTAAGTTTTCTTCTTTCACTTTATTGGCATATTGAATGATGCCGCCTTCCAGGTGAAACACATTTTTAAAACCGTTATGCAGCATCCATGCGCTTGCTTTTTCGCAACGGATACCGCCTGTGCAATACATAATTATATTTTTATCTTTTTTTTCTTCAAGCATATTAACCGCCATTGGCAATTGCTCACGAAAAGTATCAGAAGGAATTTCAATGGCATTTTCAAAATGGCCCACTTCATATTCGTAATGATTTCTCATATCTACCACAATAGTTTCAGGATCGCAGGTAAGTTTATTAAATGATCGGGCATCTACATATTTTCCTTTTTTGCTCATATCAAAATTGCTGTCGGTAATGCCATCGGCAACAATTTTATCCCTTACTTTAATTTTTAAAACCCAAAAACTTTTTCCATCACTAACGGCAATGTTTATACGAAGATTATTAAAACCTGAAATGGAATATAAATATTTTTTAAATGCGCCGAAGTTTGAAATTGGAACGCTTAGCTGTGCATTGATGCCTTCCTGCGCCACATAAATACGTCCGAAGACTTTTAGCTCATCAAGATTTTTATAAAGAATATCACGAAACGATTTTGGGTCTTCAATAAAAATATATTTATAAAAAGATAAAGTGGTACGAGGTTCATTTTCTTCGTACAAACGTTGCTTCAATTCTTTTTGTGAAATACGATTGTGCAAAACCGCCATACTATTTAAAAGTTAGATTTTTATGTGAATAAAATTTTTATCAGCATAAAAAATTCAAGGGAAAAATTTTTTTGTAAAGTTAATCATTTACCAATTTTTATGAAACGGTATAAGTTTTGTAAAAGTGTAATCATACATTCATTAAAATATTTTTAACCTAAAAAAAAATTATGAAAAAAGCAACATTTTTATTGCTGGCATTATTGGCGCTTATAACCGCAAAGGCCCAACAGGTGCATCTCGGCATAAAAGGAGGCGTAAATATTTCTAATCTTCATTTTAATAACAACACTTCTACCGATAGCAAAGTGGGCGTGCATTTCGGATTGCTGGCTCATATTCATGCATCAAAAACATGGGCGCTACAACCGGAACTTTTATATTCTCTGGAAGGAGCTAAAGCAAAAGGGAATAACGATGTTACTTTTAATTTAAATTATCTGAATGTGCCGGTGCTGCTGCAATATATGTTCAATAATGGTTTCCGGTTGGAAGGCGGCCCGCAGCTTGGGTTTTTATTAAACGCAAAAACAAAAACCAATGATGTAACGGAAGATAATAATAGTTTTGAATCAATATCAATTTCAATCCCGCTGGGAGTAGGTTATTTATCTTCATCAGGCTGGGGACTGGATGCACGATATGTTTTTGGATTAAGCAATATTAATGAAAACAAAAACGGCCCTACCATTCAAAGCAATGTTTTTCAATTAGGAATTTTTTATCAACTAAGTGACAGTAAAATGAAGACGCATCATCGGTAAACGATATAATAAAGTAATTAAGAGATGATTAATTTTTTTATTTTATCTATCTTTTATCTTATTCATAAAACTTAAAGTTGCTTCCATGTTCACTAAAAAATCTTTCTTCTCCCGTTCGGGGTCGGGAGGCTTTTTAAATATCTGTTGCTTCGCCGTAAGCCACTGCTGTAGCCTCTTTCACGGCTTCGCTCATTGTAGGATGTGGATGTATTGCATTTAAAATTTCATGCGCAGTAGTTTCCAATTTGCGGGCAACCACTATTTCTGCAATCAATTCTGTAACATTGTAACCAATCATGTGGCAACCTAAAAGCTCGCCATACTTAGCATCATAAATAATTTTTACAAAACCTTCTGTAGCGCCCACGGCTGTTGCTTTTCCGCTTGCAATAAAAGGAAATTTTCCAACTTTCAATTCATAACCTGCATCCTTAGCTGCTTTTTCGGTAAAGCCAACTGATGCGATTTCCGGCGTGCAATAAGTACATCCCGGTACATTATTATAATCTATCGGTTCTGGATTTTTTCCTGCAAGATGTTCTGCAGCAATGATTCCTTCTTTCGATGCTTTATGAGCAAGCGCCTGGTTGGGCGTGCAATCCCCAATTGCGTATATGCCTTTTACATTAGTTTGTTGACTGGCATCCACAACAATTTTTCCTTTATCCGTTTTAATGCCCAATTCTTCAAGCCCGATATTTTCTATGTTTGCAGTAATTCCTACAGCAGATAAAACAATATCTGCGTTAAGTGTTTTCTCTCCGTCTTTTGTTTTTATAGTTGCTTTTACTCCATCTCCTTTAGTATCAATTTTAGTTACTTCACTGTTCGTCATTATTTCAATTCCTTGTTTTTTAAAATTTTTTTCTAATTCTTTAGAAACTTCTTCATCTTCAACAGGAACTATTCGCGGTAAAAATTCAACAATGGTTACTTTCGTTCCAAGACTATTATAAAAATATGCGAACTCGGTACCGATGGCCCCGGAACCCACTACTATCATTGATTTCGGCTGATTGGGCAAGCTCATCGCAGCGCGATATTCAATTACTTTTTTACCATCTATTTTTAATGAAGGCAATTCTTTTGCTCTTGCACCCGTAGCAATGATAATATTTTTTGCTTCTAATGTTTGCTTTTTTCCATCACTTGCAGTTACTTCCAATTTATTTGGCGCAATCAGTTTTCCATTTCCCATTACTACATCAATCTTATATTTTTTCATTAAAAACTGAACGCCTTTATTCATTTTTTCTGCAATGCCGCGGCTACGCTTTATTACATTGCCGAAATTTTGTTTTGGATCATTTATTTCAATTCCATAATCGGATGCATGTTTGGCATATTCAAATACCTGTGCGCTTTTGAGCAATGCCTTTGTGGGAATACAACCCCAGTTGAGGCAAATGCCCCCAAGGCTTTCGCGTTCTACAATTGCAACTTTTTTTCCCAATTGCGAAGCTCTTATTGCTGCAGG
>JAICZH010000168.1 GCA_025933775.1 Chitinophagaceae bacterium | reverse complement strand
TTTGGCAATTTCTTCTACCTGAGACCAGGATACTTTACCTACTTTATTACGATTGGGTTCTTTGCTGCCGCTTTGAATTTTTGCAGCATCTTTTAATTGTACTGCAGCCGGTGGAGTTTTGATAATAAAATCAAAAGATTTATCACCATAAACTGTGATGAGAACGGGAAGAATCTTCCCTTGTTTATCCTGGGTTCTTGCATTGAATTGCTTGCAAAACTCCATGATGTTGATACCTTTTGAACCGAGCGCCGGGCCGATTGGCGGCGCTGGATTAGCCTGTCCTCCTTTGCATTGGAGCTTTACGTAGGCTGTTATTTCTTTTGCCATAATTAATTTTTTGGTGTTAACGTCTCGCCTAAGGCGAGACTCCCATTTTTCCCGATAGTTATCGGGATTCTATTAAAGAACTTTTTTTGGGAGGGCAAAGGTAGGGGAATTGGTTGGAATAAAAAAGAAAAAAAATGAAGTTTTCTTATTCAACATCACCCCTACTTGAAAGAAGTTTAAATATCATTTGAAAGAATAATTTCTGGCGATGGAAGATCTAATTCTTTTGCAATAGAACTTATTTCTTTAAATAATAAAAAACCTCGCCAATCCCTTTTTGTACATGCCCTAATTAAATATCTGGATCGATCATTTTCTAATTGATCAAATTTTAAAAATTTAATTTTAAAAATTTTCTCTTTATCTAAATAGTTGCCAAGCATTAAAGGAGAATAGTATTCAATTAAATACTTCACCTCAGTGAGTGAATATATCATAAAAATTTATTTTAAAAATAAAAAAATAATGTTCGTTTAAATTTCAGTACCCTTGTTCTTCTCGGCTTTTAAAAATTCATTAGCGGTTCTACAATTTTTGTCAAATTTGAGATATTCATTAATACTGCCAAACAATTTTTTGCTATACGAATAGTTGTTTCGTTAAAAGTTAAAAGGGTAGACGCTGAAGATTTATACCGAATTAGAAATATTGATAATTTTATTTTGAAGGTGCACCTTATTACTGTATATAGGAAAAGATAATGAAAAAACATTTGCTAAAAATAATATTTTGAACATCCGGCATAAGCAAATTGTTGAAGTAAATTTAATTGAAATGCATTTTATTCATAAAAAATTCCGCTTTCACTTTTTGCGTTCTTTAGCTGAGAAGATGCATTAATTTTTTCTATATTTTTTTCGTGGATTTCTACTCGTATGAAAGATAGAATTAATAATAATAATTCCTTCCTTTTTATAAAATGTGTAAATGATAATGAATGGAAAAGTTCTTAAAACTACTTCTCTAAAATTTCTTTTTCTCTTTGGATATCTTTCCGGATGTTCTTTTATAGATTCAATCTTTTTATTTATTAAATCACGAAATCGCGTTCTAACTCTGCAACAAATTCCTCGTTTTCCCATAAATTATTTGTTTCATTTATTTCTTCTTCCAACATTGTGTAAATAGCTTTAAGTTTTTTTCCTGCGCTGTGTCAATATAATTATGAAGTTTTTCTCTCAATTCTGCGGATTTCATTATAATAATATTTAAAACAAATCTAATGATTTCGGTTAATTAAATTCAAAGTTACTTTTGCTTATTCACCAAAACCTGCTACCGTGGCACTTAAAAGTTGAATCTGTGGATTAAGTAACTTTGCATTATTGTTGGTCGCTGACAACAATTAAACAATTAATAAAAGATGAAAAAAAAGATTTTAATATATGGCGGTTTTTTTATCGTACTAATCACCTTGTTTTATTTTTTTCTTTTTGCAGGAACTGATTTTTATAAAGTAAAATTGCCGGTGCTTAGTTATGTGCAAAATTTTTCATTCACCGGGCAAAACGGAAATGAAATAACGGAGCATAATATAGATGGAAAAGTTTATGTAGCTAATTATTTTTTTACAACCTGCAAAGGCATTTGTCCGAAAATGAATGCTAACCTTGCGAACATTTTTAAAGCGTTTAAAGACGATAGTGATTTTGCAATCATCTCACACACTTCAATGCCGGAGACCGATTCGGTACCTTTATTAAAAGCGTATGAAGAAAAGATGATCGGCAAAGATCCGCATTACCCGGCAAAATGGTATTTCGTAACCGGCACAAAAGACTCATTGTATAAAATGGCGCGCCAAAGTTATTTATTGGATAATGATAAAAATAACAGTGAAAACATAAAAGATCATTTTATTCATACGCAATTTTTTGCTTTGGTTGATAAAGACAGAAAAGTAAGAGGTATTTATGATGGATTAAAACAAGACGAACTTGATCAACTTGCAACTGATATAAAAAAATTATTGAAAGATTCTGAGAGCGGAAATGTTTTTAATCATTCTAATTTTAGCAATAGCCCCTGAATTGTATGCATGAACAAGTAAATGAAATATTAAAACAAAATCGTTTAAGCGTTACCGGTAGCCGCTTAAAAATTTTGAATCTTTTTTTGAAAAAAGGCAATGCGCTTTCTCATGCTGATATTGAAAAAAATACCGGCGAATCTTTTGATAGAGTAACTGTTTACCGCACTTTACAAACTTTTGTTGAAAAAGGAATTATTCATTTAATTCCCACAACTGATAATTCAATTAAATATGCTTTATGCAAAAATGATTGTGCACCGGGGCATCATCACGACAATCATGTTCACTTCATTTGCGATGAATGCCATAAAACCATTTGCCTTGATGAAATAAATATTCCCATAATAAAATTACCGAAAGGTTTTAAGCCGCAACACGCAGAGATGGTGGTTACAGGCGTTTGCGGAGATTGCAGATTATGAGTTGTGAATGGCGAGTTGTGAATTATTGAATCATT
>JAICZH010000195.1 GCA_025933775.1 Chitinophagaceae bacterium | reverse complement strand
CCCAAAGAATTTCCTGTGAAGTAAATGCATTCTTTTCCATTAATAAAAGGGATATAAAATTTTTCTCTAAATCTTTTTAATGGATCTTCTTTATCCAGTTGCTGCGCAAACGCTAAAGAATTTTCAAATGCATTCATTTTAAATTATGTTTCAAATTATTTTATAAATCTTTTGCTAACTATTAAATTTTTATTTCCTTTTTCATATTTATAAAAACCCTCGCCAGTTTTAACTCCTAAAGCATTTCCATTAACCATCGCTGTTAATAACGGGCATGCAGCATATTTAGGATTCCCAAAACCTTCATGCAAAACTTTCAATATGGAATAACAAACATCCAGTCCAATAAAATCTGCAAGCTGCAAAGGCCCCATCGGATGCGCCATTCCGAGTTTCATAATCGTATCAATCTCTTCAACACCGGCAACACCTTCATACAAACTATAAATGGCTTCGTTGATCATCGGCATTAAAATTCTGTTGGCAATAAAACCAGGATAATCATTCACCTCGCAAGGCACTTTTCCTAATTGCTTACTTAACTCAATAATTTCAGCAGTAATTTTTTTATCAGTATTAAAACCATTAATTACTTCTACGAGTTTCATAACAGGAACCGGGTTCATAAAATGCATGCCAATTACATTTTGCGACCGTTTTGTAACAGATGCAATTTTTGTAATGGAAATAGAAGAAGTGTTTGTAGCGAGAATACAATCAGAGAGAGCAGCTTCATCAAGTTGTTTAAAAATTTTTAATTTCAATTCAATATTTTCTGTGGCTGCTTCTATTGCCAGGTCGCAATCTTTCACGCCTTCAGCGAGTGAAGTAAATGTTGTAATATTTTCTAAAGTTTGTTTTTTTATTTCTTCGGAAATAGAACCTTTTGAAATTTGCCGGGCGCAATTTTTATTAATCAAATCAATGGCTTTATCAAGTTGTTGCTGCGATACATCCACAAGATTTACTTTAAAATTATTTTGAGCAAATACATGTGCAATGCCATTGCCCATTGTGCCTGCGCCTAGTACTGAAACTTTTTTTATCATATAAAAATTTAAAAAAAATTAGTATTGTAAATGTAATTGAAAAAAAATATTGTAAATCGTTTATAATTTTTTCAATAGTTTTTTTAAATAAAAAGTTAAGGTTTTGCATACACATCAATCATTTAAACTTTATAAATAAATTTTTATCTAATTTTCTAAAATCATTTTTATGAAAAAATTTTTTGCAACTTTAAGCTTACTTTTTATTGTTTTGATTTTTATTACCGGATGCGGCCCTTCTTCAGTAACGGTGCGCACCAGGCCTGAACCTCCATATTATGCAAGGCCTATGGCTCCCGGCCCAAACTATGTGTGGATTGACGGAGAATGGATAAGAAGCGGGCGTGGATATGCGTACAGGCATGGCTATTGGATGGCGCCCCGCCCACGGTATCATGCGTATATTTCCGGCCATTGGGAACGCAGAAGGCACGGCTGGTATTGGGTTCACGGGTATTGGAATTAATTTAGTATAAATATTTTTTTAGTATAAATATTTTTTTAGTATAAATATTTTT
>JAICZH010000107.1 GCA_025933775.1 Chitinophagaceae bacterium | reverse complement strand
TATGGCGAATGGGCGCGGTTTTATAACAATAAACCGGAGCTTGCTGATTTTACTCCGTTGAATTATTGGATAGATATGCAGCCAATAGATTTTTTAACAGCACGCCCGGAAGGAGTGATGCTGCAATGCGGCATCATGTTACTGCCAAGGCAAATAATAGAGAAAGCCGGATTGTGGGATGAGAGGCTAATCCTTTTTAATGATACAGAATTTTTCACACGGGCACTGCTATGTTCAAAAGGAATAAAATTTTCAAAGGGAGCGAGATTGTATTACCGATCGGCCATTTCATCGAGTATAACGGCAGGGCGTACACGAAGATTTTATGAATCCACTTTTCTGGCAACCGGCCTCATGGCTCAACACATGCTGGCAGTGGAAGATTCTGCACGGGTACGCAATCTTATTGCCAATACGTATCTTATTCAGTATTATAAAATGTATCCGCATTTTCCCGATTTAATAAAGGAGCATGAAAAAAAAGTTGCTCTGTATGGCAATGGAAATATACATCCTGACGGCGGTAGAATTTTTAAATTGCTCAAAGCAATCGCCGGATGGAAAATAGCCAAACGTTTTCAATCTTTTTTTTACGATATGGGTTATAAACCTGTTCATCCGGGGCTTAAAAATTTTTCAAAATAAAATTTGGAACAAATACAAAGAAAAAAAATTTGCCTTCTAACCGATCATCATATCGCCATTAATCCGCGTGTATGGAAAGAGGCTTTCTTTTATGAAAAAAAAGGATTTGATGTAGTGATTCTTTCCATGTGGCAATCAAAAGATTTATTAAAAAAAGATTTTGAAATTTTAAAAGGACATAATATTTTTTATAAATCCTATTTAAACCTGATTGAAGTAAATAAAGCAACTCATTTATTTTTTCGTTTAAGAAAAAGATTAGCAGCAGAGTTGCAAAAAAGATTTAAAATCGGAAGCGGATGGGCAATAAGTTATTCTCCCGAGCTCATGTATAAAAAGGCTTTAAAAGAAAATGCAAACCTGTATGCAGCTCATCTTGAATGCGCTTTTTATGCAGGTCGTAAATTAATTAAAGCCGGTAAAAAAGTTTGTTTTGATTTTGAAGACTGGTATTCCCGCGATTACCTTATTGCTACAAGGCCTGTAAAATTGCTGCGCGCTCTTGAAAAATTTGCATTAAATCATGGATTGTTTTGTACAGCCACTTCCCACGCAATGGCCAGTGCATTACAAAAAGCTTATGCAGTAAACAAAGAAATAACAGTTATTTATAATGGCTTTTCAATAAATGAAACTGCAAAAAAACAAATATCATCTGCAACTAACGGTAACGCATACACGAAAATGATTTGGTTTTCACGAACGATTGGCCCAGCGCGGGGAATTGAGTATTTGATAAACGAACTGACGTTATACGAACATCCTGTGGAATTAAATGTGTTAGGAAAAATGAAGAAAGGGTTTAAATTTTTTTTAGAAAATGGATTTAAAAAATTGAAAAAACATACACTGATACTTCATGATTTTATGCCACATCCCCTCTTGCAATCCTTTCTGGCAAAATTTGAAATTGGTCTTGCTATCGAAGAGAATATAAATGATAATAAGATGCTTACGGTTTCCAATAAAATGCTGCAATATATACAGGCTGGCATTTCCGTTATCGCGTCCGACACAAAAGGTCAGCAGGAAGTTGCGGCTTATTTTCCAAAAACGGTTCAAATTATAAATACCGGAAAGGCAGGTATGTTGGGTAGCGCTATTGATTTCTTTGCAGATAAAAACAATAATCATAAAGAAGAACAGGCAATATTCAATAAAACATTTTCATGGGAGGCTCAGGAAATTACTCTTAGCAATCTTATAGAAAAACATTTAAATGAACTTAACATTAAGAATGGGATAAACTAATTTCTAATTAAAAGAATAAGCCTAATTGCCAAAAAACAACCCCAAAAAAAAAGTATGTCTTCTTACGGATCATCATCTTTGTTTCAATCCTCGTTTATGGAAAGAAGCTTTCTTTTATGAAAAAAAAGGACTTGATGTAGTGGTGCTTTCCATGTGGCTTTCAAGAGAATATTTGCAAAAAGATATGGAATTGTTACAAGGTCATTCTATCTTTTATAAGCCCTTTCTCAACCTGCTACCGGGCGAGGTAAAAAAAAATATTCATGCCTTTTATCGTTTAAGGAAAAGAATTGCAGGTGAGTTACAAAAAAAATTTAATATAGGTACCAGATGGGCGATAAGCTATTCACCCATGTTAATGTTTAAGCATGCTTTAAAAGAAAATGCAGATTGGTATTCGGCTCATTTGGAATGTGCTTTTTTTGCAGGGAAGAAATTAATTAAAGCCGGTAAAAAAGTTTCTTTCGATTTTGAAGATTGGTATTCACGCGACTTTCTTATTCCTGAGAGGCCCGTTAATCTTTTAGAATCATGGGAAAAATTTGCATTGAACAACGGAGTGTTTTGCACCGCGGCATCCAAAGCAATGGCGGAAGCTTTAGAACAACACTATTTATTGCGTAAACCAATATTTATTATTTACAATGGATTTTCAATAGAAGAAGAAAAAAATATTCAACAAGATAAAATAGAAGATACCGACGAAGGTTTGAAATTATTATGGTTCTCCAGGTCAATTGGCCCGGACAGAGGAATTGAACCGTTTTTAAATTCGCTTTCGTATTGTTACTTTCCGGTTGAATTACATTTACTAGGTAAAATGGAACCGGGTTATAAAGATTTTTTGGATGAAAAATTTATTCGATTAAAAAAACACAGACTTGTTGTACATCCATTTATTTCTCATAACCGGTTACTTAGTTTTATTTCACAATACGAAATTGGGCTTGCTATTGATGATAATATAAATCAAAATAGAAAGCTAACAATCACCAATAAAATATTGCAATATCTTCAGGCAGGTTTACATGTGTTGGCATCTGATACAAAAGGCCACAGAGAAGTGGCAACATATTTTCCAAAAACAGTTACAATCGTAAATATCGACACAGAGGAAGAAGTGGTAGCCGCACTTACAGAATTTCATAATAAAAATATTCAAAGAATAAAAGATCAAAAACAAATTTTTAATACAATATTTTCATGGGAAGCACAGGAAAAAAAATTATCCGCATTGCTGGATGAAAATTTATGAACATGCAGAATGTTATAGCCGGGTTGATTGATAAAGTTCCTTTTCAATTAAGAAGCCGGATAAAAAACGTTCCTGTACTAAAACAAATACAATCGTTTCTTTTAAAAAAATGGATAAGTAAGAATGAGTTTGTTGCTACTATTTCCGGTGGCCCTGCAAAGGGTTTGGTGTTTCCGGTGCAGATGCCGCAGGATAAACTTATGTGGATCGGCACATGGGAACTTAAATTTGCGTGTACGCTTCACCGTTATATTCAGCCCGGGTGGATTTGTTATGATATTGGCGGCTATAAAGGTTATTATGCAGGCATTATGGCTTTAAAAGGAGCTAAAGAAGTTTTTGTATTTGAACCAATGCCCGATAATGCATTTAAAATAAAAAAATTAATTGAGCTTAACCCTACATTACCCATTCAATTGAAAGAAGTGGCTATTTCAGACACATCCGGGAAAACTAATTTTAAACTAATGCCGGAACAAACAATGGGCAAGCTGGAAGCGAGCGCTTTTGAACAAAATAAAAAAGAAATTTCACAAATAACAGTTGATTGTATTACCGTTGATGACTTAATTAAAAGTGGCCTTCCACAACCTGACTTTATTAAAATAGATGTAGAAGGCGCAGAAGATTTGGTATTGAAAGGAGCCATGAATTTATTGCAAACAAAAAAACCTTTTTTAATGATTGAAGTTCATTCACCCGAAATTGGAAAACATTGCATGGTCATTTTAAAAAATTTATACACAACTATTTTTGTTTTAGAAACAGGCAAGGTTCCTGAAATGGGAACGCCTGAAATTTGTCATTACATTGCGTATAATTAAGGGTTGCCAACCTTGCGAAGGTTGGCAACCTTTTTTGAAAATTATTTTATCAAAAAAATTCTGATTCTGTATCCGCATTTTCCACCTTCCAATCTTGCGGGAGTGCACAGGCCGCGGCTATTTGCGCAGCATCTTCCCTCTTTTGGCTGGGAACCTATTATTCTTACTGTTCATGAAAAATATTATGAAGAAGAATTGGATTATAATTTACAAAATCTATTGCCTGCATCGTTGCGGATTGAAAAAGTAAATGCTTTTAAAATTACCAAACCAAGAGTTATAGGCGACATTGGACTGCGTGCTTTTTTTCAATTATATAAAAAAGCAAAACAAATTATTCTATCAGAAAAAATGGATTTTTTATATATTCCTGTTCCTTCTTTTTACTGTGCATTATTGGGAAGATGGTTGCATCATTCCACCAAAATAAAATACGGCATTGATTATATTGATCCGTGGGTGCATGATTTTCCCGGAAGCAATAGAATATTTTCACGGCATTGGACGAGTAAGCAGTTTTCAAAATTTTTAGAACCTATTGCTATAAAAAAAACATCGCTCATTACAGGTGTTGCCGAAGCATATTACATGCCGGTTTTAAAACGCAATCCGCATTTAAAAACACAGGCTGTTTGCGGCGCCATGCCTTATGGCGGAGAGCAACGGGATTATGATTTGCTTAAACAAATCGCTGTAAAGCCCTACCTGTTTAAAAAAAATAATAATGTTATTCAATTGGTATATGCAGGAGCTATGTTGCCAAAAGCATATGAGCCATTGGAAGCAATCTTTAAAAGTATAAAAGCACATCCGAAAATATTTTCAGATGTAGAGTTTCATTTTATCGGAACCGGTAAAACGGCAAACGATACAGAAGGATTTAATATAAAACCTTTGGCAGAAAAATATGAATTATGGCAAACTAACGTGTACGAGTACCCGAAAAGAATTCCATACTTCGATGTACTAATTCACCTGCTGGAAGCAGATGGCGTTTTCATTCTCGGAAGTACCGAATCGCATTACACACCTTCAAAATCGTACCAGGGAGTTTTGTCTGGAAAGCCAATATTGGCAGTACTTCACAAGGAAAGCGCCGCAGTAAAAGTGTTGAAAGAATCAGGCGCTGCCATGGTTTTTGATTTTGATGGGAAAAACGATCTTGAAAAAATTGAAAACTCGTTTGCATCATTTTTTGAAAAATATATTTGCTGGATAAAGTCATACAACTCATCAATGATCCATAAAGAAATATTTGAAGAGCATTCAGCAAAAAAAGTTACCGAGAAACTAGTCAGGCTACTAAACGACATAGAATTTAATACTTGACCTCAAGCATTGGTTACAGAAACTCATAAAAATAATTTCGATTTTTTAAGATTGTTATTTGCCATTTTTGTGGTAATAACTCATTCTTATTTTTTTTGTGGTTTTGGAGAACATGATATTCTTAGCCGATTCACAAACGATCAGACATGTTTTTCGTACATCGGTGTGAGGGGCTTTTTTATCATTAGCGGATATTTAATTTTTCAAAGTATGCAACGAAGTACAAGTTTGAATAGTTATTATTGGAAGAGGTTTTTAAGATTATTTCCAGGTTTAATAATCGTTTTATTGCTTACAGTTTGCCTTGGTGTTTTTGTTTTCAACGGAACGCTGAAAGACTATGTTTCTAGTAAAGAAATGTGGTCGTATGTTCCCAATAATCTTTCTTTATATAATCTTCAATTTGGTATTTCTGGCGTTTTAAATAGCCGTCCTTTAAATGGATCATTATGGACTATCAGATATGAATTTTCATTTTATATTTTAATATCATTGCTTTTCTTTTTCCGTTACAACAAAAAATTTATTAAAAATTTATTGATCTTTTTATTTATTTTTTTATTGATAGGGAAACTTATTTTATTTGAAAAATTGGGTGTGTCAGGAATTTCATTCAGTAATTCTATGTCTTTAAATTTAGGTTTGTATTTTATAAGCGGCTCCGTGTTAGCATCTATAAATGTAGAAAATTTTAAATTTAAATTTCCTCTCACAATAATTGGTATTATGCTTTTAGCGGTATCATTTTATTATCAAATTTTTTTATTAAGTCAGTATATAATTTTACCCGTTATTGTTGTGTTGGCAGGCATTTCATCTACTAAATACATTAATACATTATCACATAATTTCGGAGATATTTCTTATGGTATTTATATTTATAGCTTTCCTATACAAGCCACTTTAATGTATTTTTTTGCTTTTAGCTGTATGGAGTTAATGAGTACATCATTATTGCTTTCGATAATTTTTGGAATACTTTCATGGAACTTCATTGAAAAAAAATCTCTTCGATTAAAAACTTTATCATTAAGGTCAATTAAACTTTATAAACTTTAGAATAATCAAAAAAAATTTCAAGATAAAGGAGCAGTTTTCTAAAAAATGAAATGATTAGAAAATTAAAAAGAAAATTAAAAGTAATTTCTCTTCATTATAAAGCGATGGGCTTTGCTAATGCCACAGCTTACATTTTTCAAAGACTATACAAAAGAAAAAAACTTTTATCGGCACAATTTAAAAATAAAAGCCTTCAGATATTTTTGAGAAATGACCGATATGATACACAAATTTTTACGCAAATTTTTATGCGCGATGAATTAAATGTTTTGTTTTCAAAAAATCCTGAACTAATTATTGATGGCGGCGCAAACATTGGACTGGCAACGCTTTATTTTAAAAATAAATATCCAAACGCAAAAATAATTGCAGTAGAACCTGAGTTGTCAAATTTTGAGTTGCTGAAAAAAAATACAGAGCCTTATAAAAATATTGCCTGTTTAAATAATGGCATTTGGAGCAAAAACTGTTTTTTGGAAATAATTGATGAAGGCAATGGGAATGCTTCTTTTATTACAAAAGAATTATCAGAACATAATAACACCCACACCACAATCAATTCAATCACTATAGATGAAATAATGGAACGTTTTCATTTTGATAAAATTGATTTATTGAAACTTGACGTAGAAGGAAGTGAAAGGGAAATATTTAAAAGTAATTATGAAAAGTGGCTCCAAAAAACGCAGAACATTATTGTTGAGATGCATCCGCATTTGAAAGCAGATTGTGAAAAAATTATAATGACTGCTTTGAATAATAATTTTATTAAAAAGAAAGCTGGCGAATATTATTTTTTTTCAAGAAAGTATTAACAGAATAAAATGATTGGTTTTGTAGTGCCGGTAAAACCTAAAAACATTTCAAAAGATTGGGCTTACGATAATCTTTTATTGGAAAGAACTGCCAAATCTATTTGTGCACAAACAGATCAGCGTTTTAAATTAATGATTGTTTATAATGATTTCCCGGAAATCAATTTTAGTCATCCGAATATTTTATTTATTCATTTTCCATTTCCATCAGTTGCTTTTGATGAAATTGAAGATTTAGATTATGTATTAAAATATTATTCGAAAGAGTATGCAGAAAAGATGATGGATAAAGGAAAAAAAATTCATTACGGATGCAAAATGGGAATTGAAGCGGGTTGCCAATATTTAATGGGAATAGACAGCGATGATTTAATAAGTAATAAATTGGCAGCATTTGTAAATGATAATTGCGGCAAGAATGGGGCAGGGTGGAGAATTAAGAAAGGATTTATTTATAAAGAAGATTCAAAAATATTAATAAAAAAATATGATATTCAAAATATAAATGGAGGCACTCATATTATCCGAAAAGATTTAATAACAATTCCGGATTTTACAGCAAATATCTTTTGGAATTACAATCTTTTTGAAGCCCATGGATATACTTATTCAAGAATAAAAGATTTTCATCAGGAAATTTTATCCGATTATCCTTTTTTTGGAATAATTTATATTATACATAAAAATAATTATTCCAATATACTTCAGTTAACCAATGCACGTCCTTTCAAAAATTTTATTAAAAAAATTATAAAGGGTAAATTTTTATCAGGAGAAATACGGAAAGAATTTAATTTATACAAGTTAACTACTGCTTGAAAAAATTAGCCATCATTACCACCCATCCTATTCAATACAATGCGCCATGGTTCAGGCTTTTGGCGCAAAGGAGTAAAATCATCCCTAAAGTTTTTTATACATGGAGCCAGGTGGAGCACGATGAGAAATTTGATCCCGGCTTTAATAAAAATATTGCATGGGATATCCCTTTGCTCGATGGCTATCATTATACTTTTATAAAAAATATTTCTAAAAATCCCGGTTCTCATCATTATGCAGGAATCAATAATCCTACTCTTATAAATGAAGTGGCGCAATGGAATCCTGATACCGTCCTTGTGTTCGGCTGGAATTTTAAAAGCCATTTAAAATTGATGAAGCATTTCAAAGGCAAAAAAAAAATTTTGTTCAGGGGCGATTCCAATTTATTGGACGATGAAAAAAAAAATTTTATAAAAAAATTTTTGAGAAGGATTTTATTAAAAAAAATATATGCTTATGTTGACCAAGCATTGTATGTGGGCGTTGCAAATAAAAAATATTTTCTTGCTAATGGTTTGAAAGAAAATCAACTCGTGTTTGCTCCTCATGCAATAGATAACAATCGTTTTATACAAAAAAGTAATTATAATTTGCGCAAGCAATTAAATATATCCGAAAGTGCATTTGTATTTTTGTTTGCCGGAAAATTTGAGCAAAAAAAAAATGTAACTTTTTTATTCGATTCTTTTGTTTTGGCAAATATTACAAATGCTCATCTTATTCTTACCGGCAATGGAATGCTTGAAAATGTATTGAAAGAAAAATATAAAAATGTAAGTGATGAAATGCAACAGCGGATTCATTTTATAGATTTTCAAAATCAATCAGCAATGCCAACTGTGTACGCAAGTTGTGATGTATTTGTACTTTCTTCACAATCCGAAACCTGGGGAATGGCAGTTAACGAAGCCATGGCAGCCGGCAAAGCAATACTGGTAAGTAATAAATGCGGCTGCGCCGAAGATTTAATTAAAGAAGGAATAAACGGATATGTTTTTGAAAGTAATAATGAAGAAGACCTGATAAAAAAAATGAAACAATTAAGTAACAATAAAGAGCGTTTGCAAGCAATGGGTTTTGCATCGCTGAATATAATTCAAAACTGGTCGCTTGAAAAAATATGTGATGCTGTTGAACAAAATATTTAAAATGGATCAACATAATTT
>JAICZH010000187.1 GCA_025933775.1 Chitinophagaceae bacterium | reverse complement strand
CCAAAGTTGGATGGAAGATACACATCAAGAATGGCTGCAGCTCCGGGTTCTATTTTATTAAACACTCTCGGCCTTCCTTCATTTAAAATAAAAATTACAGGCTTTCCCGTTTTTATCATTGCCTGCGCCAATGTAATTTGATTATCAGATAAACTTAAATCATTTAAATTACCGGGCGTTTCAGTATAACTATTTTCACCAATGCATAATAAAATTACATCCGCTTTTGCAGCAGCTTTTACGGCTGCACTAATATCAACAATTGAATCTTCATAATATTTTCCTTTCATATTATAGCTCACTCCTTTTTCATACAAAACATTTGCAGGGCCAAATTTTTTTTGCACTGCTTCTAAAATGGTATTGTATTTTTCTGCATATTCATCTGTCTTTTCGCCTTGCCATGTGTACGTCCAGCCTCCATTTAAAGTGCGCATAGAATTAGCATTGGGTCCGGTTACCAATATTTTTGTATTCTTTTTTAATGGCAAAATATCGTTCGTATTTTTTAAAAGCGTGATGGATTCTGCAGCAGTGTTGTAAGATGCTTTTTGGAATGAATCACATCCAAACTTTGGATAATCTTTTAAATATGTTACGGGAGTTTCAAATAATTTTAATTCTTCTTTCACTCTTAAAATTCTGGTAACGGCATCATCAATCCGGCTCATGGATATTTTGTTTTCATTAACCAATGCAATTACATCGCCGCAAAATTCTTTATAATCGTAAGGGATCATTGACATATCAATGCCGGCATTTATGGCAAGCATCACCGCATCTTTAATATTTTTCGTGATATGATCGCGACGGTAAACATTTTCAATGTCCTGCCAATCGCTAACCACAAAACCGGTAAAGCCCAATTCAATTTTTAAAATGTCTGTAAGAAGATGTTTATTGATGTGTGCGGGGATTCCGTTTATCAATGCGGAGTTAACCATAACCGTTCTTGCATTTGCGTATATGCATGACCGAAAGGCCGGCAAATGATATTCGCGTAAATAATATTCAGGTATCCACGAATCGGTTCTGTCGTGCCCCGATTTAGGATCAGAATAATCCATGTAATGTTTTAAGCTTACAACAAGTTTATCTTTGCTGCCCAATGGATTTTGAACACCCTTTACAAATGCCACGCCCATTTGTGAACTTAAATAAGGGTCTTCTCCATAGTCTTCCCAAATACGCGGCCACTGCGGGTTTGTGCCTAAGTCTAATACCGGTGAAAATGTCCATGGTACACTTGCTGCACGCGATTCATAAGCCGTAATAACACCTGCATTAAAAACTAATTGAGGATTCCATGTTGCTGCCTGTCCTATTTCCTGCGGAAACAAAGTAGCGCCTGCAACATAATTTACGCCATGATTATCATCAAGCCCATACAACACCGGAATTTTAAGATGGGTTTCTTTTGTTGCGTTTTGAATTTGCTCAATAATATTATTCCATTGCTGTGCATTTTGCAAACCAGGCGTATTTAATATTGAACCGATTTTATAATGAACCACTGCATCTTTAAACTTTGCATCATCAAAAACAAATTTTCCATCTTTAATGCTTCCCAAAGATTCAATGGAAACCTGCGCCATTTGCCCTGCTTTTTCTTCTAAGGTCATTTGTTTTACCAATGCTTTTACTTTTTCATTTATCGCTGCATCATTTTCTTGTGCTTTAATTTTTATTGGCAATGCTAATAAGAAAATAAATAAAAGATTTATAAACAATTTCACGCTACTCTTTAGAAAAGATGCTCGAAATTCTTTGCTGACAATGGTTTCAAGGTGATTAATAAATTTGTGATTGCAATTGAATATTTGAATCATGTGAATCTTTTTATTTTTTATTTTAATATAGTTTGGTGTATAAAAAGTTAAGAAAATCACGCAAAAGCGCATAAGAAAATAAAAATGCAAAATTCTTCTTCTCTGCCTTGGCTCCTTTGTTTCCCTGTCTGCCGCCAGGCAGGTTTGCATGAAAATATTATTATTGATTAATAAAATTATTTCATCCCACCACT
>JAICZH010000067.1 GCA_025933775.1 Chitinophagaceae bacterium | reverse complement strand
GCCAACAAGAGTTACATCAAACGATTGCCACTCGCCGGCATCTTTTGCCATCATTTCGGTAGGAGCCAAAAAGCCATAAATGGCGCTGAATACATTGTTTGGCGGCTCGGGCGCTTTATCTTCAATCTGCACTTCATAACGCCCGCGAAGATACACGCCACTATTGCTTCCTTTGGGATAACGAAATTCAATATGTAATTTAAAATCGTTGAAAACTTTATCCGTTACAAGATTGGCTCCGGAATGCGGGCTGCGCAAAAATCCTGAATCAACAATCCATTGATTATTTCCCAATGCATGCCAGCCATTTAAATTTTTTCCATTAAAAAGATGAATTGGTTTTCCCCAAACAGGTTTCGATTTGCGTTTTAATTCAGGCGCTCTCAAGCCAACCCAATTATATGTTTTTCCATTGCTGAAAGTCATCGTTCCGGAAATGCTATCGCCTGCAAGTGTTCCCTTTACTATCAAATCCCTGTCTTCATTTTCCCACTGCGGAGGAATAGAAAAATTGATTTCATTATTTTCAAAATTTACTTTTGAAATGGGACGGGCGCTTCCGCCGGTTCCTACGAAACGCCCGACCAGCGTGCGTAAGCCCGAATGCTGCACTTCAAGCCATGAAGGCAATTTTTTTCCTGCAACATCAATGGTAATATCCCATCTGCCTATAATGGGTGAAGTAGCGGATTGGGCAAAAGATATATTAAACGGATTGAGTAAAAGAAATGAAAATAGAAATAATAATACCGGAAGTGTTATATTTTTTTTATTATGCAAAAACATTTTTTTCATAATCATATATTTAATTAGCGTTCAATTTAGCAATAAAAAATGAAAAGAAAATCTTTGAATTAAATTTTTCAAACTGCGTATAGGCGTTACCGTTATATTAAAATTATTTATAAAAGTGAAATAAAATTTTAAGCTGTGATCTAAAAATTTAAATAAAAATCTAAACGCTCATTTACTTTAGCTCACTCGTAGTTTTACTATCTCATCCGTAATTTTATAAACTGAAAAATCAGGAAGTAATGCGCTTGTGCAAAGCGCGGTGGTTTATATCTTTGTATCAGAAGTTGATTGATGTTACAAAACAAACATTAATCAATCCCAAATCCTTTGAAAAATAATATTCCTCTAATCCGGGAAAAACCAAAAAATCCAATATCAGTCAACTTCTTTTTTAAATTCAATATCTGTAAACCAAAGAAAACCGCCCGTATTAAATCCGAATCCAACGTGAAAACGTACCCCTGGAATTAAAATTATTCCTAATAAAAAGCCCCGCAGTTTAAGCGGGGTTTTTTATTTTATGCAAACAAGGTTATTTTGCGTGAAACTAATTTATTTAATTCTTTTTTTACCCCTATCTTCGCAAACAAATTTTTTTATAAACCTAATGAAGGTTTTAATTAAGAAAGCCAATATTGTTTCTCCCTCCTCTCCTTTTCATGGAACTTTGCAGGATATTTTAATTGAAAACGGAATCATTTCAGAAATAAAAAATGATTTAAAAACAAATGCAGATAAAATTATTGAATCAAATGATTTGCATGTTTCCTGCGGATGGATGGATTGCTTCGCTAATTTTTGCGAACCGGGACAGGAGTTTAAAGAAACCCTTGAAACCGGTGCCAATGCTGCTGCTGCGGGTGGTTTCACACAAGTGATGTTGATTCCAAATACCAACCCTGTTGTTTATAATAAAAGCCAGGTAGAATATCTTATTCAAAAAAGTAAAACATTGCCCGTACAAATTTTTCCTATCGGTTCTGTTACCAAAAATGCAGAAGGAAAAGAGCTAAGCGAGATGTATGATATGTATAATAATGGCGCCATTGCATTTTCTGATGGCTTGCAGCCGGTGCAATCTTCAGGCATTTTACAAAAGGCTTTGGAATATATTCTTGCGATAGATGCGACAATTATTCAATTGCCCGATGATAAAAATATTGGAACAAATGGTTTAATGAATGAAGGTGAAATATCAATAAAATTAGGGCTTGCAGGAAAGCCCGCATTATCAGAAGAATTGATGATGGCACGTGATATTGAACTGGCGAGATATACTGATTCTAAAATTCATTTCACCGGAATTTCTACACAAAAATCTTTAGAATTAATTGCTGCCGCAAAAAAAGAAAAACTGCGTATATCCTGCTCCGTGAGTCCGTATCATTTATTTTTTTGTGAAGAAGATGTATTGAATTATGATACTAATTTAAAAGTAAACCCGCCATTGCGAACCAAAAAAGACAGGGATGCGTTGCGCAAAGGAATTAAAAACGGGACAATAGATTTTATTGCTTCACATCACCAGCCGCAGGATTGGGATAGTAAAGTTTGCGAATTTGAATATGCAAAAAACGGAATGGAAACATTGGAAATTGTTTTTGGTGCAGCCCGTGCCAGCAGCATTTCCACAGAAGATTTTATAAAAATGCAAACAGAAAATATCAGGAACATTTTTAAAACAGAACAATCTTCAATTGATAAAAATAGCAAAGCCAATCTCACTTTATTTACGCCTGATGAAGAATATATTTTTGAAGAAAAAAATATTTTATCCAAATCAAAAAACAATGCATTTATTGGCAAAACGCTGAAAGGAAAAGTGATTGGGATTATTAATGCAGACAAGTTATTTTTGTGCGATTAACTCTTATTTGAAAAATTAAAACTTTTATTATGCAACAAAATGTTACATCAACAACTACCAAAGGAATTGTAATCGGATTGATTTTAGTAATTCTTGGATTAGCAATTTATTTTGCCAATCTGGATATAAATGGGCCGATAAAATGGGTTGGCTACGTTGTGTTCATTGGCGGAATAATATGGTCTGTGATGTCGTACGGCAAACAGATAAGTTATAATGCCACATTTGGAAATTATTTTTCACATGGTTTTAAAGTGGCGGCGATTGTTACAGTTATTTTAATCATTTACGTAGTTATATTTAATTTATTGTTTCCCGATTTTAAAGAGATGGCGATTGAAGAAGCAAGAAAATCCATGATGAAAAAAAATTTAACCCCCGATCAAATCAATCAGGGACTTGATGTAACAAGAAAATTTTTCATGGTATTTGTAATTGGCGGAACATTGATTGGCTATCTACTTTTCGGCGCTATTTCTGCATTAATCGGCGCTGCTGTTACTAAAAAAGAACCTAATAAAATTGTTGAGGATATCAATCAAATCGGCCAGTGATGGATATTTCCATTGTAATCCCACTTATTGATGAAGCAGAATCTTTGTCCGAACTGGAGGCATGGATAAAGCGTGTGATGAATGAAAATAATTTTACCTACGAAATTATTTTTGTTGATGATGGCAGCACAGACGATTCATGGAAAATTATTCAGCAATTAAAAAAAGAAAATCCTTTTATTAAAGCAATAAAATTTCAACGCAACTATGGTAAAAGCGCTGCATTGAACGAAGGTTTTAAAATGGCAAACGGGAATGTTGTTATCACCATGGATGCCGACTTGCAGGATAGCCCTGATGAAATTCCTGATTTAAGAAGAATGTTGCTGGAAGAGGATTTCGACATTGTAAGCGGATGGAAGAAAAAAAGATATGACAATACATTTTCAAAAAATATTCCTTCAAAAATATATAATGCCGCTGCAAGAAAAGCAAGTGGAATTTATTTGCACGATTTTAATTGTGGGCTAAAGGCTTACAAAAATAAAGTAGTAAAAAATATAGAAGTATATGGTGAAATGCACCGTTATATTCCATTGCTTGCAAAGTGGTCGGGCTTTAAAAAGTTTGGCGAAAAAATAGTAGAGCATAGCCCAAGAAAATATGGCGTTACCAAGTTTGGATGGAATCGTTTTGTAAATGGTTTTTTAGATTTAGCATCCATTATGTTTGTAGGAAAGTTCAGAAAAAATCCTATGCATTTTTTTGGAACGTGGGGCACGCTGTTTTTTTTATTTGGTTTTATTATTTCTGTTTATCTGGCAATATCCAAATTCTTTTTTGATAAAACTGGTATGACCGAAAGGCCGCTTTTTTATTTTGCCATCTTCGCCATGATAATAGGAACCCAACTTTTTCTCGCAGGTTTTTTGGGAGAATTAATTTCAAGAAACGGCGCCGATAGAAATAATTATTTGATAGAAGAAAAAATTAATTAGCTAATGTGCCAATTAGCCAATATGCCGATGAGCTAATTTTTCATGGAAATTTTCAACTTATTTTAGCAAAAAGTATGCAATGTCTGAATCTTTAAACAGATTAGTTCCCTCCCCTTCGGGGAGGGGTTGGGGAGGAACTGTCGTAATCATTGGCCCGGCGCATCCATTGCGTGGCGGCGTTGCTTCTTATGATGAAAGGCTTGCAAAAGCGCTTATGCATCACCGTTATGAAACAACTATTTACACATTTTCGTATCAATATCCATCATTTTTTTTTCCGGGAACTACGCAATATTCCACAGAACCCGCACCGGCAGGCATTTCTATTAAAGTAAAAATAAATTCTGTAAATCCTTTTAACTGGATAAAAGTTGGCAATGAATTAAAAAAATTACATCCCGATATTATTGTTGTACGATATTGGCTTCCCTTTATGGGACCTTGCCTGGGCACTATTTTGAGAAGAGTAAAAAAAAATAATCATACTAAAATTATATGTATTGCCGATAATATTTTTCCGCACGAAAAAAGATTATTTGATAAATCATTCACAAAATATTTTCTGAAACCGATAGATGGTTTTATAACTATGAGTGAAAAAGTTTTGGAAGATTTACATCAGTTTGCAAAAGAAAAACCTGCTCAATTTGTTCCACATCCTTTGTATGATAATTTCGGAGAAAAAATAACTAAAGAAGAAGCAAGAAAAAAATTAAATATAAATCTTAATGACAAAGTGATTTTATTTTTTGGATTTATAAGAAAATATAAAGGACTTGATATTTTACTTAATGCTATAAAAATTTTAAATAATGATATTTCCTCATTTCACCTTCGGGGGTTGGGGGGCATTAAACTTTTAATTGCAGGAGAATTTTATGAAGATGAAAAAAATTATCGTGAATTAATAAATGATCCTGAAATAAAAGATCATCTCATTTTGCATACTCATTTTATTTCAGACAGCGATGTAAAATATTATTTATGCGCTGCCGATTGTGTGGTGCAGCCTTACAGAAATGCCACCCAGAGCGGAGTTACACCACTGGCTTATCATTTTGAAATACCAATGATCGTTACCAATGTTGGCGGCTTACCTTCATTGGTTCCTGATAAAAAAGTGGGTTTAATCGCCGAACCCAATGCTGAAAGTATTGCTGAGAAAATAAAAGAGTATTTTGAATTGGGCGAAGAATATTTTTTACCACAATTAAAAGAAGAAAAGAAAAAATATAGCTGGCAAAGAATGGTGGAGGCGATTGTAAACCTTACGTAAGAAAAAAATATTACGTATATTTACGGAAAAGGAATCTAATAATGAAAACAAAACTCACATTAAATATTGAAAGTGCAACTATCAAAAAAACTAAAGCATATTCAAAAAGGAGAAATAAAAGCATCTCTGCTATTGTACAAGAATATTTAGATAAAATAACTTTAAAAAAATTTAATGGAGAAAATAAAGAAACATTTTCGCAACGTTTCAGAAAATCATTTCCAAGCAAGCCGGTAAAAAATTATGACTACAAAAAGGTAATTAACGAATACAGAGATGAAAAGTATGGCTGAAAATAAATTATTTCTTGATACAAATATTATTCTTGATTTTTTGCTTGCACGCAAAGGCGAATTAAAAGAAATCGAAAATGTTTTTAATTATGCCAGCGATGGAATTATTGAATGTTATATCTCAGAATCTGTTCTTGCCACCTGTCTTTATTTTCTTGAAAAAGAAAAAAGAAAAAATATAATGGGTATGATAAGAAACATCTGGCCTGTTCTTAAAGTACTTCCGTTTGAACATAATATTTTGTATTCATCTATTGAATTATTTTCTGATTTAGAAGACGGACTATTATTTTTTCTTGCTCAATTTCATAAAATGGATTTTTTTATAACCAGGAATATAAAAGATTTCAAAAGTGCACCTCTCTCTTTACCGGTGGTGTTAACTCCAGAACAATTTATTAATTTATATAAATGATATACCGCAGTAAAGCTCCTTTGCGCATAGGCCTTGCCGGTGGCGGCACCGATGTAAGCCCATACAGCGACCAGTTTGGCGGCGCTATTTTAAATGCAACTGTTTCTCTTTTTGCATATGCAAATATTGAAACCATAAAAGAAAATAAAATAATTGTAGAAGCCCTCGACAGAAAGGAGCAACAAATTTTCGGGTATGCATCACCGTTAGATATAAATGGAAAACTCGATTTATTAAAAGGTGTTTACAACAGGATTCATAAAGATTTCAAAGTTCCCAAAACGGGATTTCGTATTTCAACATTTGTAGATGCACCTGCAGGCTCGGGGCTTGGAACTTCATCAACACTTGTTGTTGCTATCATCGGCGCTTTTGTAGAAATGCTGAAGCTTCCATTGGGCGATTATGATATTGCGCATCTTGCTTATCAAATCGAAAGAGAAGATTTGCAACTCGCAGGAGGAAAGCAGGATCAATATGCAGCTATGTTTGGCGGCGTAAATTTTATGGAGTTTTATGAAGGCGATAAAGTGATTGTAAATCCTCTGCGTATTAAATCAGAATATTTGCATGAACTTGAAAATAATCTTGTTCTTTATTTTACTGCCAACAGTCGTGAAAGCGCCGCTATTATTAATGAGCAGGTAAAAAATGTAAACAACAAAAATGAAAAAAGCATCGAAGCAATGCATCAGTTAAAAGAGCAGGCGCGAATGATGAAAGAAGCATTATTGAAAGGAAAGCTGAATGAATTTGGCGAAATACTCGATTTTGGATTTCAGCAGAAACGCAGGATGGCACACAATATCAGCAACAGCCGTATTGAAGAAATTTATGATGCTGCAAAAAAAGCAGGAGCCACAGGAGGTAAAATAAGCGGCGCCGGAGGCGGTGGATTTATGATATTTTATTGCCCTGGAAATACGCATCATGCAGTGGTTGATGCATTACATAAATTCGGTGGAGAAGTAAAAAATTATACATTCACCAAATATGGATTAACAACATGGAGTATATAATTTTTTTTATGCGATTAATGCTTATTGTATAAATTCCTTCATCTTATCTTTGATTAATGGAAAAAATTAAAAATATTATCCAGTCATCAATTGATGTAAAAAAAAATATTCTTGCTGACGATAAAATTTTACAAACAATAATGGATTGTGTAAATGTAATTGTCCATGCTTTTGAAAGCGGCAATAAAGTTTTATTCTGCGGAAACGGCGGCAGCGCCTCAGATGCGCAGCATCTTGCAGCCGAATTCAGCGGACGTTTTTATACTGATAGAGATGCATTGCCTGCAGAAGCCTTACATTGCAACACTTCTTATATAACTGCTGTGGCAAACGATTACAGCTATGAAGTTATTTATTCGCGTTTATTAAAAGGAATAGGAAATGAAGGCGATGTATTGGTTGGATTAAGCACTTCAGGCAATAGCAAAAATATTATCAACGCATTTGAAGTGGCGAAAGAAAAAAAAATAATAACGATTGCATTTACTGGTTCTACAGGAGGTAAATTAAAAAAATATACAGATCATTTGATCAATATTCCTTCGGATGATACACCAAGAATTCAGGAAAGCCACATAACAATTGGACATATCATTTGCCAGCTTGTTGAAGAAATTTATTTTTCAGACACACATGATTAAGCAAGCGATTATTTTAGCCGGTGGACTGGGAACAAGACTTCGTTCTGTTGTATCTGATCTTCCAAAGTGCATGGCGCCTGTAGCCGGAAAGCCTTTCCTGCACTATGTTATAGCACATTTACAAAAAGAGGGAATCAATAATTTTATATTTTCGGTTGGTTATAAAAGTGAAAACATTATTAATTATCTAATAAATGTTTCAAACAAATTTTCATCCGATAGTTATGGGATTAATTTTCAATTTTCAATGGAAGATGAACCGTTAGGAACGGGCGGAGCTGTTCAGCTTGCGATTAAAAAATCTATTGAAGAAAATATTTTAATTTGTAATGGAGATACTTTGTATAAAATAACTGTTGCACAGCTAAATGATTTTCATTTGCAGCATAATTCAGAATGCACTTTATGTTTAAAGCCAATGAATAATTTCGATCGGTATGGTGCTGTTGAATTAGGAAATAATAATTCTATAATATCATTTAAAGAAAAACAATTTTATAAAACAGGATTAATTAACGGCGGGGTGTATGCGCTGAATACAAAATCATTTTTAAATAAAAATTTTCCTGAAAAATTTTCTTTTGAAAAAGATTATTTGGAAAAATTTGTAAACAAAAAAAAAATGTTTGGTTTGATACAAGATGAATATTTTATTGACATTGGAATTCCTGAAGATTATGAAAGAGCAAAAAGAGAGTTAATTCCCTAAATCCACCGAAGGAGGACTTGGAAACCTTACGCGAATAAATATCTTTTTATGAATCTTAAAATCTAAACTATCTAAACCCAATTTAAAATTGTTCAATCAAAAAAATATAGATAAAACGTGGACGTTGTTTCTTGACAGAGATGGCGTGATTAATGAGGAGAAACGTGGTGATTATATTCATAACTGGAATGAATTTAAATTTTATGAAGGCGTAAAAGAAGCGCTTAAAATTTTTTCTGAAAAATTTGGAAAAATATTTATTGTAACCAATCAACGGGGTGTTGCAAAAGGAATCCATAAGCTTGAAGATCTTGAGATCATTCATTTAAACATGCTGAATGAATTTGCAGAAACCGGTGGAAAAGTTGATAAGATATATTATTCAATTGATTTGGAAGATGATCATCCTAACCGAAAACCCAATCCCGGAATGGGTTTGCAGGCACAAAAAGATTTTCCTGAAATTAATTTTTCCAAAAGTATGATGATTGGAAATACATTAAGCGATATGAAATTTGGAAGAAATCTCAATATTGCTATCAATATTTTTTTGCCAACTACACGAAAAGATATTGAGTTAACAAACCCTGATATTGATTTTGTTTTTGATGATCTCATTTCTGTTGCAAAGGCATTTATAGCTTAGTTAAAGTTGAGCGCTTAACAATATTTTACACCAAATTCAGTTTTCTTTGTTTAAACTCTTTTGATGAATAAAATGAAGATTTTTCTTTTTGCATTTTTGTTAATCAGCAATTATAATTTTGGTCAATTATCCCGCTCCGAAATAAATGCATTACAAAAAAAAGAAGATTCTCTTAAAAATATTTCGTTACAAATAATTCAGGGAAGAACCGCCGCAGAAAGGTTTACAGCCGATAGCCAGTTTACTAAAATGTTTGTAAGGGCTTTAAAAATTAAAAACTCTTTTTACTATCCTTTTGATTCGCTCATTACAATTTCAAAGTTAGTTCCTGATGATAGTTCGTTTAAAATATTTACGTGGCAAATGGTGGTGAATGATAATGAAACCCGCCAACATGGCGCCATTCAAATGAAAACAGCAGATGGATCGCTGAAACTTTTTCCACTCATTGATAAATCCGACGTAACAGTAAATAAAGAAGATACTATTGGAAATAATTTCGGGTGGATGGGCGCGGTTTATTACCAGTTGATCGAAAAACATAGTTTCGGAAAAAATTTTTATACATTACTTGGCTATGATGAAAACAACATCAGCAGTAATAAAAAAGTTATTGAAATGCTTACTTTCAAAAATGGCGAGCCAATATTTGGAGGCGCCAACTTTAGCTTTCCCGATAATAGCGTCATAAAAAAATACAAGGCAAGATATATTATGGAATTTAAAAAAAATGCAAGCCCGCGATTAACATACGATTCCTCGCAAGACATGATTATTTATGAGCATTTAATTTCAGAAACGGGAGAGCCGCAAAAAAAATATACATACATACCCGATGGCGATTATGAAGGATTGAAATGGAGCGATGGAAAATGGGTTCACATTAATAAAGTGTTTACCCAAAAAACACCTGAAGGCCAGGAGCCAGTGCCACAGCCGGTTTTAGATGCAAATGGAAATATTGATGAAACGAAATTAAGCAACCGCATGCCGCAAAATAATAATGATAGCATTCCTCAAAATACGCCGGCAAAACTTCCAGTGAAAAAGTAAATATTTTTTTTACGCATTAATTAAGAAAGTTCCGAGGTCAATTACTTCTCCTTCTTTCATTTTAAATTCTTCAATGTTAGTGAGATCAAGATTTTTCATAACCTGGCTTTTAAAAATTTGCTTTTTATTTTTATAAACAACAAAATAAAAATCAGGTTTGCTATCAAGCATTGCAAATGTTTCAAAATTATTTTTAGTAATTATAAATTTTGCGATGCCTTCATCCAAAAAACTTTCGCCTAAATAATCATCGTTAAAAATATCTTTATCATAAAGCCGCACTGAATACTCTTTTCCTGTAAGTGGTTCATCATTTCCTTTTGCAATTAATACCACTCTCACTTCAATATTCATTTCATCATTCAAAGATAATTTTGGCATAAAATTTAATATGTTGATTACACGAATTTGAGATACGAATTAAAATACAATTTAGCTTACAAAAATTATTTTATTCATCAAGTTTAAGAACGGCTAAGAAAGCCTCCTGTGGCACTTCTACATTACCTATTTGCTTCATTCTTTTTTTACCTTCTTTTTGTTTTTCAAGCAATTTTCTTTTACGGCTAATATCGCCGCCATAGCATTTTGCGGTTACATCTTTACGCATCGCGCTTATATTCTCGCGGGCAATAATTTTAGCGCCAATAGCGGCTTGTATGGCAATTTGAAATTGTTGGCGCGGAACCAATTCTTTTAATTTTTCGCAAAGCTTTCTTCCAAAATCCTGGGCACGCATACGATGTATCAATGAACTTAATGCATCCACTTTATCGCCATTTAATAAAATATCCATCTTTACAATATCGCTTTCGCGGTAACCGATGGGATGATAATCGAACGATGCATAACCACGCGTAACACTTTTCAGCCTATCATAAAAATCAAAAACAATTTCTGTAAGCGGCATTTCAAAAGTAAGCTCAACGCGTGTTGCCGTTAAATAGCCCTGGTTGATGAGCGCACCGCGTTTACTAATGCAAAGCGTCATTATGTTGCCGATATATTCTGGTTTTGTAATGATCTGCGCTTTTATATAAGGCTCTTCAATCCTTTCAATCCTGCTGGGGTCGGGCATTTGCGAGGGATTGTTTACAACTATTTTTTGTTCTTTGGTAGTATATGCAACAAAGCTTACGTTAGGAACTGTTGTAATTACTGTTTGATTAAATTCCCGTTCAAGCCTTTCCTGAACTATTTCCATGTGCAGCATTCCTAGGAAACCGCAACGAAAACCAAAGCCCAATGCCTGCGATGTTTCCAATTCAAAAGTTAATGATGCATCATTTAATTGAAGTTTTTCCATACAATCTCTCAGCTCTTCAAATTCATCAGTATTCACCGGAAAAATTCCTGCAAAAACCATTGGCTTTACTTCTTCAAAACCTTTAATAGATTCTTTACAAGGCTTGGCAGATGAAGTAATAGTATCTCCTACTTTTACTTCTTTTGCATTCTTAATTCCGGTAATTACATAACCTACATCGCCTGCTTTCACTTCATTTCTTGGCGATAAGCCAATTTTCAAAATGCCTACTTCATCTGCTTCATATTCTTTTGCTGTATTAAAAAATTTAATTTTTTCTCCTTTTTTAATTGTGCCGTTAAAGATTCTGTAATACACAATAATTCCCCTGAAACTATTGAAAACACTGTCAAATATCAATGCCTGCAATGGCGCATCGTACTTTCCTTTCGGTGGTGGAATTCGTGTAAGGATGGCTGTTAGTATCGCTGCAATGCCAACACCCGTTTTGGCGCTTGCGTGCAGAATATCTTCGTGTTTGCAACCAATAAGATCAATGATTTGGTCTTCCACTTCTCCAATCATCGCTCCGTCCATATCTATTTTATTGATCACCGGAATTATTTCCAAATCATTTTCAATAGCAAGATATAAATTAGAAATAGTTTGCGCCTGTATGCCTTGGGTGGCATCTACCAACAACAATGCGCCTTCGCACGCAGCCAGCGCCCGGCTTACTTCGTAGCTGAAATCAACATGGCCCGGCGTATCAATTAAATTAAGCGTATAGGCGTTACCGCCTGCCTGTCCGGTAGGCAGGTTAGTTGTATAATTTATTTGTATCGCATGACTTTTTATGGTAATTCCTTTTTCTCTTTCGAGGTCCATATCGTCTAAAACCTGCGCCTGCATTTCACGCTCAGTAACCGTGTGAGTAAACTCCAGCAAACGGTCTGCAAGCGTGCTTTTACCATGATCAATATGGGCAATAATGCAAAAATTTCTTATGTTATTCATAATTGGCGGCGAAGATATGAAAAAGCAATAAGCCCTACTTTGCTTAGTTTTGATTTATAAAATGCAACCAGTTTTTAACAGCTTAATTTTATACGCAAGTTTATTTTCAAAAAAATTTTAAATAAATGAAAGATTTTTTGCTTCAAATACTTGCTGATCCTTTATCGGGTGAAGAACTTATTTATAATAAAGAAAAAAAATTTTTTTATACAAAAACTAACGGAAGCATCTACCCTGTTCCGGATGAGATTCCTGTTATTTTAATAAACCCGCAAAAGCCAGTTGAATCTATATTACACCGTAACATGAATACTGCTTTTAATTATGCTGATCATTATCAAAAAGATGCATTAACATTTAATTATTTCAGCAAAATTGAAACGCGTGCCACACGAAGTGAAATCAAAAGATTGCACCAGGCAATTATAAAAAAAATTGACGCCAATGCACAATTGATTTTAGATGCAGGCTGCGGCAATGGATGGCTTGCACAATATTTTTTAAATAAAAATAAAAAAATTATTTCGATGGATATTTCTATAGAAAATCCTCTAAAGGCTTTACAAAGTTTTCCCGGCGAAAACCATGCGGCTTTAACTGCCGATGTTTTTCATCTTCCTTTAAAAAATAATTCTGTTGATTGTATTGTTGCATCCGAAATTATAGAACACGTATATGATCCGAATTTATTTGTAAAAAAATTGGTTGACATATTAAAACCGGGCGGCAAGCTAATTATCACAACACCTTACAATGAAAAAATAGAATATTTTTTATGCGTTCATTGTAATTTACCAACGCCTAAAAATGCCCATTTACATTCGTTCAATAAAAAAAATATTACTGCGATTCTAAATCATGTAAATGCAAACTGGAAAGGGAAATTGATTGCCAATAAATATTTAATAAAAACGAGGATGAATGTATTGCTTGATTTTTTACCTTTTAATTTATGGAGTTTTTTTGATTCGATGACAAATAAAATACTTCATTCACCAACAAGATTTATTATTGAAATTATAAAAAAATAAATTTCAAAAAATGAATGAAACGGATTACAACAAAACAAAACTTTTACAAAAAAGTTTTTGGCTTTTCGCCGCCCGTGCCTTGCCTGTTATCGTTTTACTAATCATTTCCATTATTTATTCAAGAAGGCTAAGTTACAATAATTACGGCGCTTTTCAGAGTGTATGGATGTACACGAATATTATAAATATCATCATCAGCTTTGGTTTTTCATCTGTTATTCTTTCAACCAATCTTTCTTTTCTTTTTTTATTTATAAAAAACAACCGAAAACTAATAACCCGTTTTTATACTGCTTTATCGGTTACAGGATTAATTGCTTTTTTCTTTCTTGCAAAAAATTTTACAACAAACCTGAAGCTGTGGTTAATAATATTTATCATTATTCAAAACATAATTACAGTTGCGGAAACATTACTCATAAAACGTGGGAAAGAAAAACTTTCATTTATTATTAATTTGTTTTATTCCATTTTATTTTTGGGATGCCACTTGTATATTCTTTTTACCAATTATTTGCTGTTGCATCTTATCGTTTCTCTTTGCGTTGTTTCTTTTTTAAAATTAATTGCTATTTTATCAATTCCTGCTAAAAAGGAAAGCTATGAATATGTTACTTCTGAAAAGCATTTTTTAAAACATTGGACTTACCTGGGAATTACTGAAGTTTTGGGAGTTATAGCAAAATGGATGGACAAAGCTTTCCTGCTGTATTTGCTCACCGCTGCTGATTTTGCTGTTTTTTTTAATGGCTCTTTTGAAATTCCTTTTTTTGGCTTGCTGATAAGCGTGGCCGGAAGTTTTATGCTTATTGAGTTTTCAGAAAACTTACAATCGAAAAATAAAATATTGTTACTTTTTAAAGAAAGCTTTCATGCACTTTCATCAATCGTTTTTCCTTTATTCTTTTTTTTATTTTTTTTCAGAAATGAAATTTTTTCTTTTGTTTTTAAAAATAAATACAACAATTCTGTTCCCATTTTCACCATTACGATTTTTATTTTGCTTTTACGTATCAATAATTACAGCGTTATTCTGCAATGTTTCTCACAAGGCAAAAAAATTTTGCTGGGATCTTTGATGGATATTATTATCGCCGTTATTTTAATGATGGTTCTTTATCCGCTAATGGGAACGAGGGGAATTGCATTGTCAATAGTAATTTCCACGTATTGCCAGGTGCTTTATTATTTGTGGCATTCGTCAAAAATTTTAAAAATAAAATTTATAGAACTTTTTCCTGCAAAGAAACTTGTTATAAAATTTTTACTTTCACTTGTTTCGTATGTTATTATTTTTTTATTGTTAAAAAATTTTTCAATAGAAATGAAATTGTTTACCGGTGCAGTTTTTACAGCCGTGTTCATCTTTGCAGGCACCTGGAGTTATTATAAATTTTTTTTCAAAAACCGATGGGTGCGCCCTGCTTAAATAAATTTCAAAAAAGATATTAATGTAAAAAGCATTCCTTCCAGAATGCTTTTTTTAATTTTATCACATAAATTTTTTGATTATTTTTTTGTTGTTTTTGTTTTATTAGCTTTATACCTCATATCAAGCGTTCCATCTTTTTTGGTAGGACCTGCAGGCTTGGTGGTTTTAGCCATTTTGTTTTCTTTGTAACGCATATCCGGCGTTCCATTTTTTTTCATCATCGGCGTTTTAGCATCTTTTGTTGTGGCCATTGTTGTTTTGGCTGTAGTTGTTTTTGATTTTGTTTTTTGCTGTGCATTTACTGTTGTAAAACATAAAGAGGCTACAACAAAAAATAATGCAGTGATAATTTTTTTCATACTTATTATTTTAAAAGTTTAAAATACAAATTAAGAAATGCCAACGAGATTAAAATATAATCGTCATTATTTAAAATAATATTGCAAAATTTTACAATTCTGTGATAAGTGCTACTTCAGGCTTTTAATGATAGAAATGAATTCCGGCACCGATAAAGATGCACCGCCAACCAATCCGCCATCTACATCCGGCATTTCAAAAATTTCTTTTGCATTAGTTGCTTTTACACTTCCGCCATAAAGTATAGAAATGTTTTTCGCAACTTCATCTCCGTATTTTTCTTTAAATATATTTCTAATAAAAGCCTGCATGTCTTGCGCCTGCTGAGCTGTGGCGGTTTTGCCGGTTCCTATTGCCCAAATTGGTTCATATGCAACGACAACATTTTTTAATTGATCATTGGTTAAATGAAAAAGACTTTCCTGTATTTGTGTGGCTACATATTCATTTTGTGTTTCAGCTTCTCTTATTTGCAAAGGCTCGCCACAACAAAAGATTGGCGAAAGATTGTTTGCCAGGCACACATCCACTTTTGCGGCAAGCATTTTACTATTCTCAGCAAAAATTTCTCTTCGCTCACTATGGCCGATGATAACATAATCCACTTCGATTGATTGAAGCATTGCTGCGCTTACTTCGCCGGTAAATGCGCCGGAAGATTTCGTATAACAATTTTGCGCAGCTACTTTATATCCGTTTATATTTTTTATTTTTTCTTTTGCTAAAATAAGATATGGAAATGGCACGGCAAACACAACCTCACGGTGAGGGCTATACGAAATTTTTTCATTTATAATTCCGTCCAGCAATTCATTGGCTTGTTGCAACGTGCCATTCATTTTCCAGTTGGCAGCAGCTATTTGTTTTCTCATTGTTTTATTTTGATTGATAAATTTTTTTAAGAAATTTTATTTCTTCTTCAGTTATCGCAAGTCCTTTCAATTTTTTCCAATTATCAATATCTGTTATAGCTTTTTCAAAAATATATTTTTCATTACCCCATGTAAAATCATCAATAAATTTTGATGAAAAAATATTTCCGAAAACATTGCAGCTTATTCCAACAATTGTTCCTGTATTAAAAGAAGTATTAATAGCGCAACGGCTGTAATCGCCCATGATAAGCCCGCATTTATTTCCGGCGTCAATAAATTTATTTTCACTCTTGCTCCACATCTTTACAATGCCTGCGGTATTTTTTAAATTGGAGCTGCTGGAACCTGCGCCCAGATTGCACCACGAGCCTATTATCGAATCGCCGAGGTATCCATCATGCGCTTTATTGCTATAGCTCATGAGTATTGAATTTTTAATTTCTCCGCCTGCAAGGCAATGCGGGCCAATAGTGGTTGCGCCATAAATTTTAGTTCCCATTTTTATTCTGCTTTTTTCGCAAATGGCTAACGGGCCGCGAAGCAGACTGCCCTCCTGTATTTCAGCATTTTTACCAATATATATTGGCCCATCTGTTGCATTTAAAATTGAATAACTTATAATGGCGCCTTCTTCTGCAAAAATATTTTCAGCATTTATTAATTGGTTTGTTTTAGAAATATCTTTTGATTTTCTTGATTGCGTTATCAATTCAAAATCCTGTTGTATCGCCCAATTATTATACTCAAAAATTTGCCAGGGGTATTGCAAAATTTTACAGTCGTCAACCGGTGGCAATGTATGTTTTTCTTTAATTAATTGTTTTAAAAAATTTGCTGAAGGAATGACGTAAGCAGATATTTTTTTAAACCCCGCATCATTATTTTTTTCGCTAACCTGTGAACTTAAAAATATTTTATGAGAAGATAACTTCCATTTCTCAGCAATAGTAAGAATGCCTATTCTTATATGTGCCATTGATTGCACCGCGCCGAAAGGATAGAGCATTTCATTGCAGACTATATCATCGAGCAGGATATTCATTTTGCTTAATTTCTAAAACTGAAAAATAAAAAAAAAATCCCCCGATAAGGGGGGACAAAAACCAAATTAAATTATTATTTACTTTTTTTCTCGTAACGCTTTTTGAATTTATCAATGCGGCCCGCTGTATCTACCAATACATTTTTGCCGGTATAAAAAGGATGTGATGTATTTGAAATTTCAAGTTTTACCACGGGATATTCTTTGCCATCTTCCCACTTTATCATTTCTTTTGAAGAAGCGGTAGAACGGCTTAAAAATGTATGCCCATTGCTCATATCCTTAAAAACTACAAATTTGTAATTGGAAGGATGAATGTCTTTTTTCATTTTATTTATTTTTAAAACATGGCTTCCTTTATAAAGTCTCCATGATTTTTTTTGAGTGTGCAAAGTTATAGAAATAAAAAATATTAGCCAAACTAATTGCTAATTTTTCATATTCACATATTGCAACGCCAGTCCAAGATTCCACGCTTTGGATGCCTGGATTACCGATTGCAGATCATCAATTTTTTTACCGGAAACTCTTATCAAATCGTCCATGATAGCGGCCTGTACTTTAAAGCCTGAATCTTTTATGAGCTTTACAATTTTTTTGGCGTCTTCCTGTTTTATTCCATTTCTTACGGGCACTTCCTTCTTAATTATTTTACCGCTTTGATGAGGCTCTTTGCTAAGGTCATAAATTTCGGCAGCCAGTCCCTGTTTCATACTTTTACTAATGAGCACATCAATGATTTGGTTTATTTTCATTTCACTTTCGCCTTCAAGATTTACCATAAAATCTTTTTTATTAAGATCAATCACCACGTGATTTCCTTTAAAATCGTAACGGTTCTTAATTTCTTTTGCGACTGTATTTACGGCGTTATCGAGGGTTTGCAAATCTACTTTACTTACCAGGTCGAATGAAGGCATAAAAATATTTTTTAATTATGAAAGCAAAGATAAAAAATGTAGCGGGATAAAGACATAGGTTTCAGGTTTCAGGTTTCAGGTTTCAGCTTTTGTGTTCATCAAATTTTAACAGTTATTGTGTTTTCATTTGTATTTATTTTCTTTGCATAAATAAATTTTATTATTATGACGCTCGTTCAATTTTTTCTAAAGCAATTTGATGATGAAGCAAAAACAACACGTAAAATGCTTTCCATAATTCCGGATAATAAATATGATTGGCAACCTCATGAAAAAAGTATGAAGATACGCCAGCTTGCTACACACATTGCTGAATTACCCTCATGGATACCAATGACGTTAAGTACCAGCGAGCTTGATTTTGCAACAAGTCCTTATACTCCAGTTCCAATAAATAATACAGCTGAGCTATTACAATATTTTGAAAAAACACTTGCAGAAAGCAGGCCGGCATTGGAAAAAGCAACAGACGAACAACTGTCTGAAAGCTGGACATTGCGCAATGGAAAAGATATTTACAATACTTTGCCTAAAAGTGAAATGGTGCGAATTGTATTCAGCCAAATTATTCACCACAGGGCACAGTTAGGAGTTTTTCTTCGTTTATTAAATGTTCCCATTCCCGGCAGTTATGGACCCAGCGCTGATGATATGAGTTTTTAAGATTGGATGAAAATTTGGATGAGATTCTACCCAAAAAAAACAGGTGCCCGGGACTGGATTCGAACCAGCACATTCTTGCGAACGCTGCGACCTGAACACAGTGCGTCTACCAATTTCGCCACCCGGGCTATAAAACAAATTTGAAAATAGGAAAATTAGCAAATTTAATCTTT
>JAICZH010000154.1 GCA_025933775.1 Chitinophagaceae bacterium | reverse complement strand
TGTAGTAATGAAATAACAATCACGAAACATGATTCCTCATTTTACTGCTGCGGAAAAAGCTATACACTATCCCGAAGACAGAAAATTTTATGTAAGATTAAAACCTTACATGCTTTTTATAATGGGATTTGTTTTGATTGGGTCCATTGCAATTGCATGGATACAATATTTATTTTTTGGTTTACCACCCGATCCATCTTTATCTTTTTCTGCGGTTGCAGTAGTTACCGAACCTTCAGGGTTTCCAATGTGGATCAATATCAGCCATTGGGTAAATTTCTTTTTTCTTGTTTTAATTATAAGAAGCGGCCTTTCTATTCTGGTAGATCATCCGAGATTATATTGGAACAATGGATGTGGCCCGGAAACAGAATGGATTCGTTTTACGCCTGTAATATTTCCAAAAGATAAAACCTGGACTGCAAAGCAGGATTCCCGTTACATCAGTCCTGTAGTGGGTTTGCCGGGTTATCGCCATACGGTGGGTATTGCAAGATCATGGCATTTTCTTACCGTGCCTTTTTTTATACTTAATGGAATTATTTTTATTTTTCTTTTATTATATACCAATCAATGGAAGCGTTTAGTACCCGCTTCCTTTCAAATAATTCCTGATAGCTGGAATGTATTTGTGCACTATGCAACTTTTAATCTACCCGTAGAGCCAAATGGATTTTATCATTTTAATGCATTGCAACAACTATCTTATTTCGCAGTTGTATTTATTATGGCGCCATTGGCTATGCTTACAGGGCTTGCTATGTCGCCCGCTATTGACAGCCGTTTTCATTGGTACCCGAAATTGTTTTTTAACCGGCAGACTGCCCGCTCTTTTCATTTTCTGATCATGTTTGCCTATGTGATTTTCATTGTAGTTCATGTGGCACTCGTGGCCTTAACAGGGCTTAGTAAAAACATGAATCACATCATACTCAATAAACCCAATGATACTTCATCAACCGGATTGTGGATAGGAATTGTTATCATTTTATTCGTAGTAGCATTTAATATGCTGGGGCATTGGCTATCATGGCGCAAACAACGAACGCTTCAATTTTTGGAGAAAAAAATAAACGAATCTTTATGGAGTTCGACCATCAATAAATTTAAACCAAAATCTTTTTACACAAAAAAAGATATCTCACCTTATTTCTGGCCCAACGGAAAAATGCCTGATTCTAAAGAATGGGAAGATCTGAAAGGAAATAATTTTAAAGATTATAAGCTGAAAATCTATGGCCTGGTTGAAAATCCTATAGAGCTTTCTTTAGATGATTTAAAAAAAATGGGTAGGGAAGAAACAATTGAAATGCATAGCTGCATACAGGGCTGGACGGGTATTGCAGAATGGGCCGGAGTGCCTATGAGTAAAATAATAGATTTGGTAAAACCTCATTCTAATGTAACTACTGTAGCCTTTTATTCTTTTGGCGAAGGCCTTTATGGCGGAGTTTATTATGATACCAATACATTGGACAATTGCCTGAAACCTAAGTCTCTATTGGCCTGGGAAATGAATTATCAACCGTTGCCGGTGGAATATGGCGCACCGTTAAGACTTCGTGTAGAAAATCAATTAGGTTATAAAATGGTAAAATGGATTAGCGCTATTGAATTTATAGAGTCGTATAAAAATATTGGAAAAGGTTTTGGTGGCAAAAATGAAGATGATGAATATTTTGATTTATTGGCAAACACATAAAAAATTAATTTCAATAAGGCATATTCTTTGATGCTGCGATTGAGTACAGGATTCCCCAACTTTTTAAATAAAATTGCTCTGTAAATCCTGAAATTTTTTTTATATCGAAATGAAAAATGCAGTAAGGGAAAACAAAAAGTATTTAATCAAATTGAACTTTATAAAAACAAAACAAAATGGCAAAAGAAAAAAAAGCATTTGAAACAATACCAGTAGGCACGTCAGTAACATGGCATTACAGAAGTGCTATTGGACATGGAACGGTAACAGGAGTTTACAAAATGGGTACCAACGCAGCCAATACAATGTATTCTGTCAAACAAACAGACCATCATGAAGGTGAAGCTGCTATTTTGCATCATACAGGAAAAGCCCTTTCAAAAAAAGAATAATAAAGCCGGAATTCCTGTAAGTAAAAAAATGTTTCAAAATCAACGACAACTATATTATCGCTTAATTGCACTGTGGGTAATTTGCGAAGGTATAGCTGGTGGTATTATACATGGATTAAATATTCCTTTCTCGGGAGTGATCATTTCCGGCTTCGCAGTAATTTGTATTTGTTTGATTGGCTATTATTGCGGACAGATAAAGAATACAAGACAATCTTATAATCAAACGGAAATTGTGAGCTCTATTGGGAAAGGCGCAATTTTAAAAGCAACAATTATTGTCTGCATTTTTAAAATGTTGCTTAGTCCGCATACACCACCCACAGCATATTTAGCCGTTCTCTTTCAGGGGTTAACAGGGCAAGTTTTATTTATTAATTTAAAACATTACAAATTATCCTGCATCCTATTAGGCATTTTAGCATTGACAGAATCCGCAGTGCAAAGAGTTCTCGTTTTAATAATTTTATACGGAACCGGTTTTTGGAATGCAGTAAATGAATTCATAAAAAAACTGATTCACGTAAAAGTGATTTCCAACTATTCATTGTGGCTGGCGGGAGCATATATTTTTATCCATGCAATTGTTGGTTTATTGGTAGGGTTAATGGCTGCAGGAATAATAAAAAAATCTCTATTATGGCAAAATATTCAACAAGAATATTTAATTGCTGATGCAGATGTAAAGGAACAACTTTCCTTTTCTTCTTTTTCTCCCAAAAGAAAGAAAATAAAAAACTGGTTTTTTATCATCTGGATTATTTTGATTTGTCTTTTTATACAGCCATTTTTAAAAATCGGGAAACCATTGCTTCCATCTTATACCGCTTTACAAATATTTATACGATCAATATTAATTTTTTTAACATGGTATTTTTTGGCCAGCCCGTTAATAACTGTGTGGATAAAGAAAAGATTACAAAATCAAAAAGAAAGATCGGCAAATGATATAAGCCAGGTGTTGCTGTTGCTTCCATTAACAGAAAATGTTTTCAGAAAAGGCTGGGAAATTTCCGCTTCAGAAAAAGGATTAAAGCGTTTGAGTTTATTTTGGAAAATAGTATTGATGAATACATTGAGGCACGTTTAAGGTAAGATCAATCCGCACCTATAGTGGAGCTCCCAACTACTGCTCGTTTGCAACGATAACTAAATTTTCTATCCATTTAAGCGATAGCCATCAATCTGCCACTAATTTTTTCATTACCCATCTTCGTATAGCCATCACCGTTATATCATCTATAATTTTATTACAAAATATTTTTTGATTGATAATTTCTTCCTAAGTTTTCTAAAATTCCCCTCCCCTAATTTTTTTATCTTTGCACAAAATATTTTTTATGTGGAAGAACAGTGTTTTGGATACAATTGGAAATACGCCGCTCATCCGTTTGAATAAGATTACAAAAAATCTTCCCTGCACTGTGCTGGCTAAAGTAGAATATTTCAATCCCGGCAATTCTATTAAAGACCGGATGGCAATAAAAATGCTTGAGGTAGCGGAGCAGGAAGGAAAAATAAAACCCGGCGGCACTATTATTGAAGGCACTTCCGGCAATACAGGAATGGGGCTTGCACTCGCTGCATGTGTAAAAGGTTATAAATGTATTTTCACTACAACCGATAAACAATCGAAAGAAAAAGCGGATATTTTAAAAGCCGTAGGCGCAGAAGTAATTGTATGCCCAACCAATGTAGAGCCTGAAGATCCGCGCTCCTACTACTCTGTATCGAAAAGGCTGGCTGAAGAAATTCCCAATTCGTGGTACGTAAATCAATATGATAATCTTGC
>JAICZH010000079.1 GCA_025933775.1 Chitinophagaceae bacterium | reverse complement strand
AATCATTATTGGGATGAAAATAATTTTCCGCGGCCGGAAGCCTATGCAGAAGAAATAAAATTATCACAGAATATAAAAGATAAAAAAACATTGTACCGTCATTTGCGTGCGGCGTGTGAATCGGGGTGGGATTTTTCTTCGCGATGGTTTAAAGATGTAAACGATTTTTCGAGTATCCATGCCTGTGATATTATACCCGTTGATCTCAATTGTCTTTTATATTATCTTGAAAAAACAATTGCTGAAGCATATCAATTAGCAAGCAATAAAGAATCATCTCAAAAATTTATTTCATTGGCTGCCGCAAGAAAAAAAGCCATTGATACATATTGCTGGAACCAGGATAAAGGATTTTATTTTGATTACGATTATAAAACATCTTCTCAAAAAAACTCATTAACGCTTGCCGCCTGCTTTCCTTTATTTTTTGAAATATCTGCAGGCTCGCAGGCAGAAAGCGTTGCTAAAATTTTGCAACAACATTTTTTGCAACCCGGTGGTTTCATTTCTACTACTGAAACTACCGCCCAGCAATGGGATGCGCCAAATGGATGGGCGCCTTTGCAATGGATTGCAATAACCGGATTGATGAATTATAAACAAAATGAACTGGCAAAAGAAGCTGCCAAAAGATGGATGCATATCAATGAAAAAGTATATCACGAAACAGGGAAGATGATGGAAAAATATAATGTGGTAACAACTGATATAAAAGCAGGTGGCGGCGAATATCCCACACAAGATGGTTTTGGCTGGACGAACGGCGTATATCTCGCATTGAAAAAAGGATTTTGAATATTACTTTTAATGCTTTCATCCATTGATTTGTATAATTAAAATCAATTATAACGGTAACGCATACACGAAAATAGATTCGCTTGTTCTGTTATTGTTTTAGAAATGATTCCGGCATATAAATTGATGATTAAAAAATTTACTTATACTATTTTTTAAATCCCTTACCTTTAGAATCATCATTCTAATCAGATCAAATTAATATTGACCTCTTTTCTTTAAGTCTCATCTTCTATAAAAACCCCCGAATACAAAACAGCTAAAAGTAAATGCAAGTGCGTAGTATCTTCTTATTTGTATGTATTTGCAAATATTTGCTATGTAAAAAAATATTTAACTATACACTCCTAAATTTTTATCTATGAAAAAATATTTTTTACTTCCCGCTTTGCTTATCACTTGCATAACAAGCATCAATGCTCAAAGCTTACTTGACCCCACCTTTGGAATTAACGGTATCCTGAAAACCAATATAGGCGCTCCTTTTAATTATAACAATGATGGCAAGCAAGTAATCGTACAAACGGATGGCTCCATGTTTTTTGTGGTGGAAACCAATGGTAATACTATAATTGCTAAAAAACATGCAGATGGATCTACCGATTCAACTTATGGAACAAATGGCTCGTCTGATGCAGTAGCTATAACGGGCTGCCATGCGGTATCACAGGCTGATGGCAAATTGGTGGTTGCTGGAGTCAGCGAGAATAATAATCTCAATTTGAACAATCCTTCAAATGTTGTAGTTGCTCGTTTTAATGTTGATGGAAGAGTAGATACAACCTTCAACGGAACAGGAATAAACCTATTGGATTTTAATTATAACGAAGTAATAAATGCTGTATCAATTCAAACTGATCAAAAAATAATTGTTGCCGGCGAATATTGGGATGAGGATATAGCTACTAATTTCCATATTTTAATTGTACGTTATAACTCAGATGGAAGCATTGATCCTACTTTTAATGGAATAACTAATTTTGGGAATAATCAAGTTAAGATTCAATCAATAGCCATCGAAACTAATGGGAAAATTGTAGTGGGCGGCTCTGCGCTAAATGGTGTTGCCAAACCTCTCATTGCACGTTATGACACTGATGGAAACTTAGATTCTTCTTTTAATGGAGTAGGCATCGAATATATTGGTTCAGGAAATAACAATTCTACCATTAATTCATTAGCGATACAAAATGATGGCAAAATAATTGCAACAGGGCTTTTACCAACAGGCAGCAGTACTTTTGATTTTGCAGCAGCCCGTTTGAATGCTGATGGAGGCTTAGACAGTACTTTCGCTACGGATGGGATACAAAAGATAAATTTTGGTACAACTGCTTATCAAAATTCAATGACGCTTCAAACAGATGGAAAAATAATATTAGCCGGTTATACAACTAATGGCAACGATAGCGACTTTGCTATTGCCCGATTAAATATTAATGGAAGTATTGACAGCACATTTAACGGAGATGGAAGATTAACTACCGACTTTGGTTCACACGGTGATTATGCAAATTGGATAACGTTGCAAAATGATGGTAAGATCATGTGCATCGGTTATACAACAACTGCGCTTAATAAAGAAATTGCAGCAGCCCGCTATAATAGTAATGGCAGCCTCGATAATACATTTAATAATGATGGTTTATTGGTTGATACTATCAACTTTGGCAACACTTATTACACTTATAGCGCTGTACAAAAAGATGGAAAATTAATTGCAGCAGGCTATGCATGGAACGGAATTAATTATGATTTTGCAATTGCGCGGTACAATATTGATGGCAGCTTAGACAATACTTTTTCTGATGATGGAAAACAAATTACTGACTTTAATGCTACAAACGATAAGGCCGTTGCATTATCTCTTCAAACGGATGGAAAGATAGTAGTAGCGGGCTCATCTGGCAATAGCTTTGGCATTGCTCGTTACAATACGAATGGCACACTGGATAATACTTTTGGCGCAGATGGATTGGATACAACCAATGCCGGGCCTAATGATTTTATTACCTCAATAGTTATTCAGCTCGATGGAAAAATTTTGGTTGCAGGGTCTGCAATTTGGCGTTATAATAATAATGGCACGCCGGACGTTACGTTTGGAATCGCCGGTAAACGAGTTACTACCTATAACAATGGAACAGCTTACAAATGCGGAGCCGTTACTTTGCAAAATGATGATAAAATAGTTATAACTGGCAATGACATACCAAATAATAGTAGTATTATCACCAGGTATAATACAAATGGCAATCCGGATAGTACATTTGGCGCAGATGGTGCAAGCATACTACATTCTTCTATTGAGTTTGATGATTTTATTCTAAGTGGAAAATCAATTGTCATTGATAGTTCAGGAAAGATTGTGGTAGGAGGCTCTGCTCTTAGATTTATTAGAGCCGAAAATCTATCACAATTTGTGGTTGCCCGTGCAAATGCTGATGGCAGCCCAGATGGAACATTTGGCACGGATGGTAGTGGTATTAAAGTAACTTCTTTAATAAACGAATTTTATGCAGACTTTGGAACTTCTTTATTAATTCAAAATGATAATAAAATATTATTAGGAGGATATTCATTTAATGGGGTTAATGACAATTTCACTATCCTTCGGTTTAATACAGATGGGAGCCTTGACAATACATTTGGTGCAAATGGAATAGAAGTAACAAAAGCCAGCACATCTCATAACCGAATTGGGAGTTTAGCATTAGCAAATAATAGATTATATGCAGCTGGGTTTGGACAATACCCGGATAATTTCGGAGTTGTAGTTGCTTATCTTTTGCAATCGTCTGGGCCATTGCCGGTGAGCTTAATAAATTTTTCCGCTACTTTAAAAAATCAATCTGTACTGTTGCAATGGCAAACCGCAAGCGAACAAAATCTCTCATCTTTTATGATAGAGCGTAGCGCTGATAATATTTATTTTGTTCCAATTGATAATGTTGCAGCAAAAGGCAATAGCAATATAAAAGTTAGTTATTCAACCCTTGACCAGCAGCCACTTTCAGGCATTAATTTTTACAGGCTTAAAATGTTTGATATAGATGGTAAGTTTACATACAGCAAAATCGTTTCAGTAAATCTTAATAACCCGATATTTACTTTAAAGATTTTCCCAAATCCTGCGAGCAATATTTTATTTATAGAGGCAAATGGCACAACAGGTAAAACTTTCCTTCAAATTACCGATGAACAAGGAAGAAAATTAAAAGAAATAAAAATTACTGTAAACGAAAATACCATTCCTGTTGACATACATAATTTGCCCAAAGGTATTTACAATTTAATATTACGGAGCAACAATAAAACTGGCACAAAGAAATTTATGAAAGAATAATATTTATTAATTGAACAATTTTATTTTAAACTGCGTCTATGCTTCACCGTTAGTTAAAAAAAATGACAATTCTTTATCTTTTTGTTTTGCATATTTCCATTAAGTAACTTTGTAAAATGAAAATACATTCTAAAGAAGAAGAACTTTTGTCAATTATAAATTCATTTGAAGAAGGAAAACATTTTAATACCATTGCAAATAAAATTATTTCAGGACAAAGAATAGATAATGATGAAGGCATCTTACTTTTTGAAAAAGCCAGTCTCGGATTGGCTGCTGTTTTTGCCAATTATATAAGAGAAAAAAAACACGGCGATCTTACTTACTTCAACAGAAATTTTCATATTGAACCTACCAACGTTTGTGTTTTTTCCTGCAAGTTTTGTTCTTATTCGCGTTTATATGCTCATCGCGATGAAGGCTGGCAATTGAGCATGGAACAAATGATGAATATTGTAAAAAGTTACGACAACAAATCAATAACCGAAGTGCACATTGTTGGCGGTGTTCATCCCAAAATGAACCTTGATTTTTTTTGCGACCTCATTTCTCAGATAAAACAACACAGGCCCGCTTTGCATATAAAAGGTTTTACCGCAGTTGAATTAGATTATATGTTCAGAAAGGCAAAGCTTACAGTAGAAGAAGGCATGCAAAAATTAAAAGATGCCGGCTTGCAATCATTGCCGGGCGGCGGCGCAGAAATATTTGATGAAGAAATAAGGCAGCAAATAAGCGCTGATAAAGTAGATGCGAATGGCTGGTTGAAAATTCATGAAACGGCGCATAACCTGGGAATGCATACCAATGCAACCATACTGTATGGCCACATCGAAAATTATGAGCACCGTATTGACCACATGAACCGGCTAAGAGATTTGCAGGATATTACTCATGGCTTTAATACTTTTATTCCGCTCAAGTTTCGCAATAAAAATAACGACATGAGCTACGTGCCCGAATCTTCTATTGCAGAAGATATGAAGATGTATGCCGTGGCAAGAATTTATATGGACAACTTTCCTCACCTGAAAGCTTACTGGCCTATGCTTGGAAGAAATAATGCCCAGCTTTCTTTATCATTTGGCGTAAATGATATTGACGGAACTATTGATGATTCCACAAAAATTTATTCGATGGCAGGAAGCGAAGAGCAAACGCCTACCATGACTACAGAAGAATTAGTGATGCTTATTAAACAGGCAAAACGAATTCCGGTAGAAAGAGACACTTTATATAATGTGATAAAAAATTATAGCGCTCAGCAAAAAGAATTTGATACCAGCCTCAATTAAAGTTTTAACTTCGTTTATGCGTTACCGTTAGATGTAGAATTTATACTTCTTTACGGGATATTTTACCAAAAGTTTCTTCTGATCCTTTTGAAATTTTTTTCCAATACACAAACATTTTTCCACATTTTTAAATTTAATTAAGCCAAAATTTCAAACCGGCCTTTTTTTTGATAACCACAACTATGTGTGTAACTAATTAAAAATACCCTACCAATGAAAGTTGAATTTAAGCAAAAGCAAACGGAACTATTGCGACTTGACAATTTAAATGATGAACAATTTCTTTCTCTTGCCATAGAAACATCTAAAAAATTAGGATGGATTTTAGGTTATGAAAATCAAACCGGCTTTATTGGATACACCAATAACGGCGTGTTTGCATGGAATGCAGAAATAAAAGTAAAAATCAGCAATGGCTTTGCGACGCTTCAAAGCCACTCACAGGGAAATGAAATGAGAGACGTAATCGGAAACAAAAAAAATCTACAAAATTTTATTACAACCTTCAGTAATTTAAAACAAGTTTTTCTTCTCGGGAAACCCGAACCCGCCTATAAGAATTTACTTTCTGAAACAATGCCGGTATATGGCTAATACTAAGTATTGTGGAATATTCTTCACATTGTAGTGGTATAAAAGCAACAAGTATTTTTTAATTGAAAATTTTACACCCCAAATGAACTTCCGCAACCGCAGGTTACGCTGGCATTAGGATTATTAAAAGTAAATCCTCTTGAATTGAGACCTCCTTCAAAATTGATTTCCGTATTTTCAAGATACAACGTGTGTGCGGGATTGATAATACAGGGAATATCTTCGATCTCAAAATAATTATCATTATCGGTTTTTGAATCAAAATCGAGCACATACGACATTCCCGAACATCCGCCGCCTTTTACGCCGATGCGAAGAAATTTTGCGCTATCAAAATCTTCTTCTCTCATGAGTCTTTTTATTTCTGCAACCGCGCCGGTTGTAAAAGTTACCGGCGTTTTATTAATAAGTTTCATCTTTTATTATTGCTAAAAAATATATTTGAATTAAAAACGTTTTCACACTGAAATGGGTTTGTTACGCTTATGCAAATTTACAATCCTTTCTTTTGAGATTGATTATTTTTACAATAAATTATTACAATGTCAACATTCGAAACCATTGTGGTTATTCTTCTTGGAGTAGTTTTTTTATCGGTTATTTGGATGATAACCGATTTTGCTTCTTTAAAAAAAGATATTAAAGAAAGAACCGTTACCAATTCTGAAATATTAAAGCTCCGATTACAGGCTTATGAGAGACTTACGCTGCTGGCGGAAAGAATATCATTGCAAAATTTGTTATCGCGCATACCCAGCACCGGCCTTTCTTCCAGGCAAATGCAATTATCGCTGATAGATGCTATAAAGCAGGAATATGATTACAACATCAGCCAGCAGGTATATGTGTCTCCCGAATTGTGGCGTGCAGTGAATAATTTAAAAGAACAAAATATTTATGTGGTAAACCAGTTGGCGTCTGCCATGCCTTTTCAGGCTTCTGCAATGGATCTCAATAAACAGATTATTGATTTTTTAATTAATAATCCAAAAGCATCTCTTCATAATGTTGTGTTGGAAGCCCTTAACTTTGAAGCTCAAAAAATAATGTAGTCATTGCATTTTTCTCAGAAGTTATTTTAAAAAATAACAATGGAAATTTTTATGCAAATTCAATTGTTACTTTTTTGCCACGAAACCAAATGCACAAATAATTCGTGTTTATTGGTGTTATTTGTAGCAAGAAAAAAATAACAGTATAATTCTATTTTTTAAAACAGTTTCTTACCAGAATGGTTTTAATTTAAAAAATGAATAAAGGAAAAAAATATACCGATAGCGGCATTGAAATAAAAAAAAATTACGATTATGCCGATGTGTATAAAACGCCCGCTCCTAAAGGCTTTGAACAACATGCCGGAAAATTTCCTTTTACACGCGGCATACAAGCCGATATGTATCGCGGAAAGCTTTGGACGATGCGACAATATGCCGGCTTCAGCACTGCTAAAGAAAGTAACCGGCGATATCATTATCTTCTTTCACAAGGCGTAAATGGATTGAGCGTTGCTTTTGATCTTCCCACGCAAATCGGTTACGATAGCGATCATCCGTTAGCAGAAGGCGAAGTAGGAAAAGTAGGCGTTGCTATTGATTCCATTTTAGATATGGAAGAATTATTTAAAGGAATTCCGTTGCAAAATATTTCCACTTCCATGACGATTAATGCAACGGGTTTTATTTTATTGGCATTGTATGTAGCCGTTGCAAAAAAACAAGGAGCCGATCTTTCAAAAATACAGGGCACTATTCAAAATGATATTTTAAAAGAATATGCTGCAAGAGGCACTTATATTTATCCGCCCAAGCCTTCCATGCGCATTGTTACCGATATTTTTGAGTGGTGCAGCAAAGCGATTCCCAAATGGAATACCATTTCAATTTCAGGCTATCACATTCGCGAAGCGGGAAGCACCGCCGTGCAGGAAATTGCTTTTACGCTTTCTAACGGTAAGGCCTATACGCAGTCAGCAATAAACAAAGGCCTTGATATAAACATTTTTGGTAAAAGACTTTCTTTTTTTTTCAATGCGCATAATAATTTTTTTGAAGAAGTTGCCAAGTTCAGAGCAGCAAGGAGAATGTGGGCAAAAATTATGAAAGATGCCGGCGCTACTGATGAAAAAGCTTTGATGCTTCGCTTTCATGCACAAACGGGCGGAAGTACTTTAACGGCGCAGCAACCATTAAATAATATCAGCAGAGTTACGGTTCAAGCGCTTGCTGCTGCGCTTGGCGGCACGCAAAGCCTGCATACCAACGGTTATGATGAAGCGCTGAACCTGCCAACAGAAGAAGCGGCATTTATCGCTTTGCGAACCCAGCAAATACTTGCATTTGAAAGTGGTATTGCCGATACGGCCGATCCATTGGGCGGAAGTTTTTTTGTAGAAAAACTTACTGATGAAATGGAAGAAGCTGCATGGAAATTAATAGAAACGATTGATAAAATGGGCGGCAGTGTGGCTGCTATTGAACAGGGATTCATTCAAAATGAAATTGCTGCAAGCGCTTATGCTTACCAGCAAAAGATAGAATCGGGCGATAAAATAATCGTGGGCGTCAATTCGTTTACAACCGATCAGGCAATGGTTGCGTCTTCTTTTAAAATAAATGATAACATTCGCCGGCAACAAAGTAATAAATTAAAAAAATTGAAAAGCAAAAGAGATAATAAAAAAGTAGTATCATGTTTAAAACAAATTAAGGACAATGCAATTCATAATAAAAACTTAATGCCGGTAGTAATAGAAGCTGTTGAAAACTTTTGCACCTTAGGCGAAATTTCAGATGCATTAAGAGATGTGTTTGGAGAATATAAATAATATAATATTACACGAATTTAAATCACGAATTACACGAATTAATTTTTTACAAACCACAGTTATATATTCACATATTAATTCGTGTAATGAGAAAAAATCGTGTAATGAAAATACAACTTAAAAATTTATGAAATACATTTTACTTTTTATTTTTTTATGTACAGCCACTATAGCCACTGCGCAAAAATTTGTATTGCTCGATCAGCGAATGGCGGAGCCTGTTAAGTATGTCAACAAGGTTACTTCTGCAGATAAGTTCAATAAATTTTTTCCTGTTGAAAAAAAATTATTACCAGAATTTTTAAAAACATTAGCGGAAATAGAAAATAAACTTTTATCTGCGCCACCTTTCGGAAAAATAGCAGAATATAAAATGGGTTGCATACAGTTTACCGGGCGGGTAATTACGCTTGCATCAGGTGAGCGAATAGATTATGTAATTTCTTCTTCGTGCGATGATGTAAATATTTTTATGCATTTGAGTGATGCAAAGCTCAGCAATAAAGCCAATGCATTTTTTATTAAAACATGGATCAGTTATATTGAGAATAATGTAAAATAAATTTTCTTAAAGATATAAAAAGACCGGGTGCGATTTTACTCTCGCGCAGCAGCGCCGATTTAATGTCTCACTTCCATCACCACCTGTTGAACTGGTGTTTATTGATCCAGTAATTTAGGTTATTATGGTGAACTAATTCAATTATATCTTATGCAAAATATTTTGGTCTTTGGCCTCCAACAAAGAATATCCCATAAGATATTCATCCACCTTTCGGGCGCACTCTCTTCCTTCGGAAATAGCCCAGACAACTAATGATTGCCCACGTCGCATATCACCGGCAGTAAATATTTTTGGAATACTTGTATGATAACCTTTTTCTGATGCTCTTACATTTCCTCTTTCATCCAATTCAATTTCTAACTCTTTCAATAATCCATTATGCTGCGGATGCAAAAAACCCATCGCAAGCAAAGCAAGTTCGCAAGGAATTTCTGTCTCACTTCCTGGTACTTCAACAAATCTTGCAGGTTTATTATCTTCAGTAAGATGCCACTCAAGGTCAACAATTTTTAAAGATTTTAAATTGCCATTTTCATCTCCGATAAATTCTTTCGTAGCTATTGCCCAATGGCGTTGTACACCTTCTTCATGCGAGCTGGTTGTTTTCATTATCATCGGATAAGTTGGCCAAGGCATAAATGGCGTGCGGTCGTCCGGAGGTTTGGGTAATAATTCAAATTGAGTTACTGATATTGCTTTATGCCGGTTGGAAGTTCCTACACAATCGCTGCCCGTATCTCCACCACCAATTACGACAACATTTTTATTAGTTGCAAAAATATTTTGCCCATTAAATTCTTTATCAGAAACTTTTTTATTTTGCTGTTTCAAAAAATCCATTGCAAAATGAATTCCATTTAATTCTCTTCCGGGAATATTTAAATCTCTTGGAATCGTTGATCCGCCTGCCAATACAATGGCATGATATTCCCTCAGCAAATCATTAATACTTATATCAATTCCTACATTTGCATTGCATTTAAAAATAACACCTTCCTCTTCCATTATTTTTATTCTTCTGTCAACTACCCATTTTTCTAATTTAAAATCGGGTATGCCATATCGCAAAAGACCGCCGGGTTTATCATCCCTTTCAAAAACAATTACCTGATGGCCTGCATAATTTAATTGCGCCGCCGCAGCCATTCCTGCCGGACCTGAACCAACCACTGCAATTTTTTTTCCTGTTCTTACATTTGGAATTTTAGGGGTAACAAATCCGTTGTCGAATGCAATTTCAATAATGTGTTTTTCTATTTCTTCAATAGTAATTGCCGGTTGATTAATTCCTAAAACGCACGCTGTTTCGCAAGGCGCAGGACAAATGCGCCCGGTAAATTCAGGAAAGTTATTGGTTGAAATAAGAATGTCGTAAGCTTCTTTCCAGCTTTTACGATAAACAGCATCATTAAATTCTGGAATAATATTTCCTAACGGGCATCCATGATGGCAAAAAGGAATACCACAATCCATACATCTCGCCGCCTGCTGATTTAATTTTTCATCAGCATATCTTTCTACAAATTCATTATAATCATTCAGCCTTTCTTCTGGCGGACGCTTGCATGGAAGCTCTCTTGTAAATTCTAAAAAACCTGTTGGTTTTGCCATTGATTTATATTTTATTTTCTTTTGCCACGAATTTTACGAATTGCCACGAATTATTTTACATTTTATATGGTACTATCAATATTTTTATTAAAATTTATTCGTGAAAATTTGTGTAATCTGCGGCTAATTTTTATTTATAGAAACGTGGCTAATCTCTGCCTCTCTTTTCTTGGCTAATATTTTTTTATAATCTTTTGGAAAAATTTTTATAAAATTTTTCAATTGATTTTCGAAATCATTCAAAATAAATTTTGCAACAGTGCTATTCGTAAATTGATAATGCTTCTCAATCATATCATGTAATAATTTTTCGTCTTCCGCATCAATACTTTCCAGGTCTATCATTTCTTTATTGCATAACGAATCAAAATTATGTTTCACATCATAAATGTATGCAATACCGCCACTCATTCCTGCTGCAAAATTTCTTCCTGTTTCTCCTAAAATTATTGTATTACCTCCCGTCATGTATTCGCACCCATGATCGCCAACGCCTTCTACCACTACGTTTGCGCCGGAGTTGCGCACACAAAATCTTTCGCCTGCTTTTCCACGAATGTATGCTTCGCCTGATGTAGCTCCATAAAACGCAACGTTACCAATCAAAATATTTTCTTCAGGAATAAAACCGGCATTTCTATTTGGGTAAATAATCAATTTAGCGCCGCTCAATCCTTTACCGAAATAATCATTGGCATCGCCTTCCAATTCCATCGTTACACCTTTGGTATTAAAAGCAGCAAAGCTTTGCCCTGCTGTGCCTGTAAATTTGAAATGAATCGTATCATCCGGCAAACCTTTAGCTTTATATTTTTTGGTAATCTCGTTTGATAAAATAGTTCCGGTTGTTCTATCAGTATTTTGTATGGCAAATGATGCATTTATTTTTTGCAAATCATCAATTGCGGGTTGTGCAGCTTTTAATAATTTCCAGTCAAGCGCTTCTGCCAAACCATGATCCTGTTTTTCTGAATTAAATAATCCCGTAAATTTTGATGCAGGTTCTTTATATAAAATTGATGATACATCAAGTTTAGAAAATTTAGGATGAGAAATGTCTTCTCGTTTTTCGAGACAATCAACTTGTCCTACCATCTCATCAATGGTTTTAAATCCAAGCTCAGCCATTATCTCTCTCAATTCTTGTGTAAGAAATTTAAAAAGATTTACAACATGATCTGCATCGCCAGTAAAGCGTTCGCGCAATTCAGGATTTTGCGTAGCAACGCCAACAGGACATGTATTTAAATGACACTTGCGCATCATAATGCAGCCTTCTACAATCAACGCTGCTGTTGCAACGCCCCATTCTTCTGCGCCTAATAAAGTTGCAATTGCAATATCTCGCCCGGTTTTTAATTGACCGTCAGTTTGTACAACTACCCGGCTGCGTAATTTATTTTTTACTAAAGTTTGATGTGTTTCTGCAAGCCCTAACTCCCATGGTAAACCTGCATGTTTAATAGAACTCATGGGTGAAGCGCCGGTTCCGCCATCATGCCCTGAAATTAAAATTACATCAGCCTTTGCTTTGGCAACACCGGCTGCAATAGTTCCCACGCCTGCTTTTGAAACAAGTTTTACATTTATTCTTGCATTACGATTTGCATTTTTTAAATCAAAAATTAGTTGCGCCAAATCTTCAATAGAATAAATATCATGATGCGGTGGTGGAGAAATTAATCCAACACCGGGAGTTGCATGGCGAACTCTTCCAATCCAATCATCCACTTTATGACCGGGCAATTGTCCTCCTTCGCCGGGCTTTGCACCTTGCGCCATTTTAATTTGCAATTCATCTGCTTCAGTTAAATATTCGCTGGTAACACCAAACCTTGCAGAAGCAACTTGTTTTATAGCGCTTCGCATTGAATCGCCATTTGATAATTTTTCATATCGTATTTCATCTTCGCCACCTTCGCCGGTGTTGCTTTTACCTCCAAGCCGGTTCATTGCAATAGCAAGCGTGGTGTGGGCTTCCCACGAAATAGAGCCAAAAGACATGGCGCCCGTTGCAAATCTTTTATAAATATTTTCTGCCGCCTCTACTTCATCAATAGAAATAGAAGGGCGATTATTTTTAAATTGAAAAAGGCTTCTTAATGTCGCAGCTTTTTCCTGTTGTTCATTTATAAGTTTTGAATATTTTTTAAAAATATTATAATTATTCATTCTTGTGGAGTATTGCAACAAATGAATGGTTTGTGGATTGAACAAATGATATTCACCTTTCCGCTTCCATTGATACAACCCGCCAACAGTAAGCCTTTCAACAGGAATATTTTTTTTGCTAAAAGAAAAGAAATGTTTTATTAAAGTTTCATTGGCAATTTCATCAAGTCCCATTCCTTCAATACGTGAAGTGGCTCCGCAAAAATATTTATCTATCACTGATTTATTAATCCCGAGTATCTCAAAAATTTGTGCACCTTGATACGATTGAAAAGTTGAAATACCCATTTTTGAAAACACTTTCAACAAACCATCATTCACGGCTTTTACATAATTTTTTTTGATCTGGCTGGTATCTAATTCAGTTTGCAATTTTCCTGAAAGCTTCATATCGCGTATGGAAGATAAAGCCAGGTAAGGATTTATAGCTGTGGCTCCAAAACCAATCAGGCATGCAAAATGATGCACTTCCCACACATCACCGGCTTCGATAACTAAACCAACCTGCCCGCGCAATCCTTTTTTTATAAGATGATGATGAACAGCCGACGTTGCAAGCAATGAAGGAATCGCTGCATGTTCCGAATCAATCGCCCTGTCTGATAAAATTAATACTTCAAAGCCATCACCAACTGCATCTACTGCATAACGGCATAAACGTTCAATTCCTTTTTGCAAAGAGCCCGGTTTGCCATCGGCCATAAAATATGTTTGCAAAGTTTTTGCCTGAAAAATTCCGGTATCTATACTTCTTATTTTTTCCAATTCACGATTGGAAAGTACCGGATGTTTTAGAGCAACGCAATGGCATGATAAAGGATCTTCCTGCAAAAGATTTCCATTGTTGCCAACAAAAGTTGCGAGCGACATTACCAATCTTTCCCTGATAGGATCAATTGGCGGATTGGTAACCTGTGCAAAAAGTTGTTTAAAATAACTGCTCAGATGTTGCGGCTCATCACTCAATACAGCCAATGGAACATCGCTGCCCATTGAACCTACAGGTTCTTTACCAGTGAGCGCCATCGGCGCAATTAATACATCAAGGTCTTCGGTGGTATAACCAAATGCTTTTTGATATTTAAATACCTGCTGACTTTCCAGATGAGTAAACATAACTCTTGGCTCAGGCAATTCTTCTAAACGAATTTTATATTTATTCAACCATTCGCCATAAGGTTTTTGCGAACAAATATTTTGTTTTATTTCATCATCACTTATAATTCTTCCTTCTTCTAAATTTACTACAAACATTTTTCCCGGCTGCAATCTTCCTTT
>JAICZH010000011.1 GCA_025933775.1 Chitinophagaceae bacterium | reverse complement strand
TCCTTTCTTTAGCCTCAGTGGAAGTGATTTTGTAGAAATGTTTGTAGGTGTGGGCGCCAGCCGGGTAAGAGATTTGTTTAAGCAGGCAAGAGAAAAAGCGCCGTGCATTATTTTTATTGATGAAATAGACGCCATAGGCCGTGCACGCGGAAAAAATATGATGATGAGCAATGATGAAAGAGAAAACACGCTTAATCAATTGCTGGTAGAAATGGATGGATTTGGAACCGACCTTGGTATCATTATTTTAGCAGCTACCAACCGGCCCGATGTTTTGGACAATGCATTATTAAGGCCCGGAAGATTCGACAGGCAAATAACAATTGACCGTCCTGACCTGGTAGGCCGTGAAGCGATATTTAAAGTTCATTTACTGCCGATAAAAATTTCACAAACACTCGATGTACACAAACTTGCAGAACAAACCCCGGGATTTGCCGGCGCTGATATTGCTAACGTTTGTAATGAAGCGGCATTAATTGCTGCGCGAAAAAATAAAGACGCTGTTGATATGAGCGATTTTCAGGATGCTATTGACAGAGTGATTGGCGGATTGGAAAAGAAAAATAAAATTATTCTGCCAGAAGAAAAAGAGATCATTGCATATCACGAAGCCGGTCATGCTATTTGCGGTTGGTTTCTCGAACATGCTTATCCATTATTGAAAGTTACCATTGTGCCAAGAGGCACGGCTGCGTTGGGTTATGCGCAGTACACTCCGAAAGAACAATATTTATATAACACCGATCAATTGCTCGACCAGATTTGTATGACACTCGGCGGAAGAGCTTCCGAAACAATTTTCTTTGGTAAAATTTCTACCGGTGCCAGTAATGATTTGCAACAAATAACTAAAATGGCGTACAGTATGGTAACCGTGTATGGAATGAATGATAAAGTTGGGAATGTGAGTTACTACGATCCGCAGCAGGAAAATACTTTTACAAAACCTTTTAGTGAAGAAACCGGAAAAATGATTGATGAAGAAGTAAGAAAATTAGTGGAGATGGCTTTTGAAAGAACCAAAAGTTTATTAATAGAAAAAAAGAAAGAGGTAGAAATAATTGCACAGGCTTTATTAAAAAGAGAAGTGCTGTTTCAAAGTGATGTGGAAGCATTAATTGGTAAGCGACCTTATGAAGATAAGAAAGCGCTTGACTTTGTTGATAACCCCAAAGAAGCAGTTATAGAACCACCTGTAACCGGTGTAATTTCTTAATCTTTTTTATAAATGAAATTTTAATGAAGGTTTCTTCTTCAAAAGAAAAAATTTTAAAAAAAATAAGAGAGGCGCTGAGCAATCCGGCGCCTTTACCTTTTCCAAACAGCGAAGGAACGAGCTCTATATTTCCACAACCAAAAGATGATTTGGAAATTGTATTTGCCGAAGAATTTACAAAGCTGCTCGGAAAGTTTGCATTTTGCGTAAATGAAGCCGATATGAAAACGCAATTGCAGCAATTGATTTCAGAAAAAAAATGGGAAAACATTTTTTGTAATGAAGACGATTTATTAAAAATATTTAATGATAAAAATTTTAATTTAAATAAATCTTCACTTGCCGATTGCGATGCAGCAATAACCACTTGTAAATATCTTATTGCGCGAACCGGCTCTATTGTTATGACTTCTGCGCAGCAAAGCGGGCGCACGGTGAGCGCTTATGCGCCGGTTCACATTTGTATTGCCTATATTCACCAATTAGTTTACGATACAAGAGATGCGTTGAAGGCTTTGAAAAATGAATACGGAAATTCTCTTCCTTCTTTTATAACTTTTGCCGCAGGACCCAGTCGCACTGCCGATATTGAAAAAACATTAGTGGTTGGTGTGCATGGCCCAAAGGAAGTGTATTTGTTTTTGGTAGATGAAACTTCTGCATAAGTTAAAAAATAGTGTGATAGTTTATATAATTTTAAAAGGAATTAAATTTTAAGATGAATGAAATTGTTTTTTTAATTGAAAAAGAATTAGAAGGTGGGTACAATGCTAAAGCTATTGGTGAAAGTATTTGCACACAAGGCGAAACTTTGGAAGAAATAAAGAAAAATCCTAAATTAATTCGTCTGAATTATGCAAATTAATCCCGGTAAAAAAATATATTTTCTTTCCGATTTTCATTTGGGAGCGCCCGATTATGCATCAAGCCTGGTGAGAGAAAAACGGATTGTAACTTTTTTAAATGAAATAAAAAATGAAGCCTCTCACATATTTATTCTCGGCGATCTTTTTGATTTTTGGTATGAATACAAAAAAGTAGTTCCGAAAGGATTTGTAAGAATTCTCGGCAAGCTGGCTGAATTAACCGATAGCGGCATCATTATAAAATTTTTTGTGGGAAATCATGATATGTGGATGAATGGTTATTTTGAAAAAGAACTGAACATAGAAGTTTTTTATGAACCACAAGAATTTAAATTTAATGAAAAAAATTTTTTGATAGGCCACGGCGATGGGCTTGGCCCGGGAGATCATCGCTATAAATTTATAAAAAAAATTTTCAGAAATAAATTTTCTCAAAAATTATTTGGCGCTTTGCATCCCGCCGCCGGCATAGGTTTGGCAGATTACATGAGCCGCAAAAGCAGGGCTGCTACCGGAAAAACCGATGAAGAATTTTTGGGAGAAGATAAAGAATGGCTGATTATTTTTTGTAAAGAAATGCTCACCAAAAAACATTATGATTATTTTATTTTCGGCCACAGGCATTTACCGATTGATTATAAACTTAGCGATACAAGCCGTTATATAAACCTCGGCGACTGGATAAAATACAACAGCTTTGCTATTTTCGACGGGAATAATCTTCAGCTAAAATATTATGAACAATGATTCCTATTTGCCATAAATATTTTCGTATAGCCGTTACCGTTATATTTGTTTTTTTATCTATAAAAGTAAATGCACAGGACGATTCATTATTTCGTTTTTTTAAAAAAATAGAATATTCTATTTCTTCTTTTGCAGTGGATAATCTTGGTGAGCTGTATATCATTAATACCGATAATCAACTAAAAAAATATAATGAAAAAGGAGATTCTGTCGGCCTATTTAACCAGGTTACCAAATATGGAAAGCTTACGTATGTGCAGGCACAAAATCCATGGAAAACAATTTTGTTTTATAAAAATTATTCCACCATTGTATTGTTGGATAAATATCTGAACGTGCTTACCAGCCTCAATTTGCGTAAGCAAAATATTTTCCAGGTACAGGCAGTAACTACTTCTTATGATAATAACATCTGGTTGTATGATGAGCAGGATAATAAATTAAAAAAGATTGATGACGATGGCAATATTCTTTTTGAAACTGTTGATTTCCGTTTGCTTTTTGATTCGGTTCCCACTCCGCGAAAAATTATAGACAGCGATGGCTTTGTCTATTTATATGATCCTGAAAAAGGATTGTACATTTTTGATTATTATGGAAGCTTTAAAAATAAATTATCTTTTTTGCATTGGAAAAATATTGCCGTGATAGATAAAAAAATTTATGGTTTTGATGAAAACTATTTGTATCGCTATATTCCACCGTATCCAGATGTAAAAAAATATCCGCTTTCATCTGCATTGCAAAATGCTAATTCAATTGAAGTAAATAATCAATTCATTTATGTTTTGAAAAATCAACGCCTCGAAATTTATTCGCTTCATTAGGTGCTTGTCATGTTTTAAATTGCAGTATGAAATTTCTTGACCAGGTTTATTTTGATAATTCACTGCGCAGTTATATTACTGTTTGTATTATTATATTTATTGCATTTATTTTAAAACGAATCATTTCAAAATATGCAGCTTCGTTACTTTTTAAATTGATAAAACCAAAGTCGGGCGGATTGGACAAACTGCAATTCAACAACCTTATCGTGGCGCCGATTGAAAGAATTTTATTTGTGCTCATCAGTTTTTTTGCAATTGACCGGCTCAATTTTCCGCACGATTTTTTGTTCAACATTCATAAAGTTACCAGCCAGGATATTGTAGAAGGAATTGCCTCTGCAATCATCATTATTTGTTTTGTTTTTTTAATTATCCGCTTTATGGATTTTTTAGTATTGCTTATAAAAAATAAAGCGGTTACCGGCCACACAGCCGGCGAACATCAGCTTCTTTTTTTCTTTAAAGATTTAATAAGAGTTGTTATAATAATTATTGGATTTGCTTTCATTCTAAAATTTTCTTTTGGGCTTGATATTGGAAACCTGCTAACCGGCTTAAGCATTGTGGGCGCAGCATTGGCGCTGGCTGCAAGAGAAAGCCTTGAAAATTTAATTGCCTCGTTTATCATTTTTTTTGATAAACCTTTTGAAACCGGAGACCTTGTGAAGGTGAATAATTTTTCAGGAACAGTAGAGCGAATTGGACTGCGAAGCACCCGCTTGAGGACTCCTGAAAAATCAATTATTACCGTGCCTAATAAACAAATGGTAGATAGCATACTTGACAACTGGAGCGTGCGCAATGTGATAAGAAATGAAATAAAAACTTTTTTATCTCCTCATGCTTCTTCCGAAGATTTGGAAAAAATTATTTCAGGCATTAAAGAAATTTTATCTAAAAAAGAAATGGTACAATCTCACTCGGTGTATCTGCAGGAAATCAATAATGATAATGCAGTAATCATGGTAATTTATTTTACAAAGTTTCCGATGAGCCAGGATGATATTAATGAATTGAAAGAAGAAATAAATTTTGATATAAGAAAGCTACAGGAAAAGCACGAAATAAAACCATCTGCTACAACATCTGTAAAAATTGTGAGTTAAAAAAGCCCTTCTCATCATTTCATTACACTGCTGAAAGTCCCTGCTGAAGCCTTTCCGAGGGGAAGGGTGGAAAGTTTATATTGAAACGAAGCAGTGCAATCACTTTTTATTAAAGCAGCACGCGCTCAAGAAAAAATCTTGTTTTAGTTTCCCCCTTCGGGGGTTAGGGGGCTATTAATAATGGCTGTTAATTCTTTGTCCCAATAACCGGTTTTGCCATATTCAACAATACGGCCTAATTCTTTACCATCTTTCATTACAATAATGGTAGGCACATTGGTAATGTTCATTGCTTGCGCAATATTGCCGGTGGTTGTTTTATTTCTGTCAACTGCAAAAACGGTAATCCTGTTTTCGGGAAAGCCTGACGCTTCTTGTATTTTATAAAATTTGGGTAAAATAAAATGCGTGTCTTCGCACCATGTGCCGCCAAAAATTATAAAATAAATTTTGTCTCTATTGTTTCTGAAAGCCGCTATAGCAGCGCTATCGGGATGTTGATAAATTTTTTGGCTTTCTGCATACCAGGTGAATGAGGTATCATTTTTTAAATCATCTTTATCAATAATGCCTTTCAGCATTTTTGCATTATCCTGCGCAGAATCGTTAAGTATAAGGTATGGATGCGGAGAAGATGGTTGTGCTTTAGAAATAAAAGTTGCGCTTATTAAAATAAAAAAAATGAATACAAATTTTTTCATAGGTTATAAATTGTTTTTTAATTCAAGTAAAAATGATTTTATTTTTTGCAGCGATTGTACCATTTCAAATTTCTCGCCTGCATTTTTATTTTTTCTTAAAAATTCTTTGGCGCCATCAATGGTATATTTTTTTTCGCGAAGCAAATGATAAATCATTTTGAGGTTCTTAATATCTTCCGGCCTGAAAAACCGATCGCCTTTTTTATTTTTCTTCGGTTTTAAAATTGAAAATTCATTTTCCCAATATCGTATCAGCGAAGTATTTTCTTTAAACATGGTTGCCACATCGCCGATGGAATAATATTGTTTTTGAAAAAGAATATCATCTTCCGGAATTTCCACCAGTTCTGCATTTACGCCCATTTCTTTGAGGCTTTTTCTTCCTCTTTTTTGTTTTACACTTTCACGCAAAACTTTTTTGTCTTCATTTTTTTTTGAAGATTCATTTCCAAAATCAAATGTTATTTGTGATAGCGCCATTAATCAAAACTTTTTGCACTGCCGGTTGATGCAATTTTTAAAATCCGGTCAAATTGCTCCGGAGTAAGATCGTTATAAAAAAAATAAACGGGATCAACTTCCTGACCATTCACATGCACTTCGTAATGGCAATGCGGGCCGGTACTTTTTCCGCTGCTTCCTACCCAACCAATTACTTCGCCTCTTTTTACTTTTTCACCGGGTTTTACTTTTACTTTATACATGTGGCCATACAATGTTTCATAACCGTATCCATGATTTATAACAACATGTTTGCCATAACCATCGCCCGTTTCGCCGGCTATTTCAATAGTTCCATTACCGGTTGCATAAATTGGCGTGCCACGCGGAGCAGTAAAATCAAGGCCTTTGTGCATTTTGGGTGTTCCATATACAGGGTCAATTCTCATACCAAATCCGGAAGCAATTCTGTCAAGATCGCGATTGCTCACGGGTTGTATTGCAGGAATGCACGCTAATTTTTCGCCCTGATTTTTTATTAATTTTTCAATTTCATTATAGCTTGCAAATTGGTAATTTACTCTTTCACGAATATTGTTGAGTGTTTTTGCAAGTTCATTTCCGAGTTGTTCATCATTTATGGCTTCTATTTTTTGCACTTCATTTTTCTTTTCGGTAAGTTTTATGCGGGCACTGTCTGGTAAAGGGTTTGCTTCAAATATTGAACGATATACCTGGTTGTCCCGTTTTTCGAGAATGGTTATTTGTTGTTGCAATGTGGATGCCTGTGATGCAAGCATGTCATAGTTTTCTTTCATTTTATCATATTTCATTTCGGTAATCTTTGCCTGCGGCGAAGGAATAAAACGAAATGCAAGCGCAACAATAATAAATGCAGTTACCAATGCAGTTGCTATAAACCCAAAAAACCTTAAAAGCTTTACGTGCAAAGGGGTTACGAGTTTTTCGTAACGTAAAGTATGGGTATTATAATAGTATTTAATTTTTTTCACCTTTTTAAAAAAATTGATGAATGCATTTGTTCTATTATTTTTTTAAGGCCTATCTTTTTATAAATGCATCAAACAAAATACCTTTGCCATCTTATTTTTTTCTGAACAAACAAAGATAAGTTCATAATATACAATTCAATCTTAAAAAAAATTAAACCCGGCACGATGCAAAGCGAAGCAATACGACAAATTTTTTTTGATTTTTTTAAATCGAAAGAGCACGTAATCGTTCCTTCTGCACCTATTGTAATTAAACACGATCCTACATTGATGTTTACCAATGCAGGAATGAATCAATTCAAAGATTATTTTTTAGGAAATAAAAAACCTGCTTATACACGAGTTGCCGATACGCAAAAATGTTTACGAGTAAGCGGCAAGCATAATGATTTGGAAGAAGTAGGTGTGGATACGTATCACCACACAATGTTTGAAATGCTTGGCAACTGGAGCTTTGGCAATGGTGAAGGAAATGCATCGCCCTATTTTAAAAAAGAAGCGATTGCATGGGCTTGGGAATTATTAACGGAAGTTTTTAAAATGGATAAAGATCGTTTATACGTAACCGTTTTTAAAGGCGATAAAAAAGAAAATTTATTAAAAGATGAAGAAGCGTACAATGAATGGAAAAAATGGATTGATGAAGAAAGAATTCTTTTGGGAAATAAAAAAGATAACTTTTGGGAAATGGGTGATAGCGGCCCCTGTGGCCCTTCTTCTGAAATACATTATGATAGCAGAACAGACGATGAAAGAAAAAAAGTTGATGGAAAAACCTTGATAAATAATGACGATCCCCAGGTAATAGAAATATGGAATATTGTATTTATTCAGTACAACCGTAAAAAAGACGGAAGCCTGGAACCCTTGCCAGCAAAGCATGTAGATACGGGAATGGGTTTTGAAAGATTGGTAAGAGTTTTACAAAATAAACAAAGCAATTACGATACGGATATTTTTACCGGAACGATTGCAGCAATAGAAAAAATAACGGGTAAAAAATATATATCTGATACATCTTCTTTGATAAAAGTTAACTCGAATGAAATCGATTTAAAGTCTTATGGAGAAGATATTCAAATAGCTTTTTTACAAACTGAAATTGCAAAAGCCGCTGAAATTGGACTACCTAAAATTGTAAAGACAGCAGTGGCCTTTAGAGTAATTGCAGATCATATAAGAGCAATTTGTTTTACTATTGCTGATGGACAATTACCATCAAATACCGGCGCAGGTTACGTTATTCGCCGAATTTTACGAAGGGCTGTTCGTTATTATTATTCTTATTTAGATTATAAATTTCCTTTGCTACATCAATTGGTTTTTGTTATTGCGGGGCAGTTTGAAAATGTTTTTCCTGAACTGAATGCACAGAAAGATTTTATTACAAAAGTTGTTAAGGAAGAAGAAGAGGCTTTTTTACGCACGTTAGGAGTTGGACTTTTAAAGCTTAATATTTATATCCAAAATAAATTAATGAAGCTTCACAATTTAAAAGATGAAATAAAAAAAATTAAAGAGATAGATGGAAAATTCGCTTTTGAGTTAAGTGATACTTATGGATTTCCTTTAGATCTAACAAAATTAATAGTTGCAGAATATGGATTTACGGTTGATGAAGCAGGTTTTGAAAAAGAAATGCAACTTCAAAAAAATCGTTCACGCGCAGCAAGCTTTATTGATGCAGAAGATTGGATAACCATAAATGAAAATGGTTCTTCAAAATTTGTTGGTTATGAAAATTCTAAAACTGAAAGTAAAGTTTTAAAATACCGGAAAACGAAATCGCAGGGGAAACAGTTGTATCAAATTGTTTTAGATGTTACTCCTTTTTATGCTGAAAGTGGCGGCCAGGTGGGCGATACAGGGGTTTTGTTTTTTGATGAAGAAAAAATTCCGGTTGTAGATACTAAAAAAGAAAATGATCTTATCATTCATTTTATTGAAAAACTTCCAACAAATGTTGAAACAAAAGTTATTGCTAAAATTGATTTAGATAAAAGAAAAAAAACTGCCATTCACCACAGCGCTACGCATTTGCTTCATGCAGCGTTGCGGCAGGTTTTAGGCAATCATGTTGCGCAAAAAGGCAGTCTTGTCAATGATGAATATTTGCGTTTCGATTTTTCTCATTTTGCAAAACTTACCGATGGTGAAATAAAAAAAATAGAAACCATCGTGAATGAAAAAATTCGTTTATGCGTTCCCGTTATAATACAATTTTTACCAAAAGAAGAAGCGTTGAAAACCGGTGCAATGGCATTGTTTGGCGAAAAATATGGCGATACCGTTCGTGTGGTAACTATTGATCCGGATTATTCAGTTGAACTTTGCGGCGGAACACATGTTGGCAATACAGGTGAGATAGGATTTTTTAAAATAATTGCAGAAACGGCTGTGGGAGCAGGTATCCGGCGCATTGAAGCATTGAGTGGTAAGGCTGCCGAAGATTATGTGCAAAAAGAATTTAACTTAATCCATAATATTCGCCAAAGTCTAAAAAATCCAAAAGATATTTTTAAAGCGATAGATAATCTTATCAATGAAAACGGTGAATTAAAAAAGCAATCTGAAAGGTTTGAAACAAAACAGCTTGCTTTATTAAAGAATGATCTTTTGCAGCAAGTGGAAACAATAAATGGAATAAATTTTATTGGAAAAGTTGTTGATGTTTTTAATGTTGAGTCTTTAAAGAAGATTTGCTTTTTATTAAAAAATGAATCCGATAATTATCGGATGAAGAATTATGTAATCGTTTTAGCAAGTACTATTGAAGGTAAGCCACATGTTGCTTTAATGCTTGATGACACTGTGGCTGCTGATAAAAATTTGGATGCATCAAAAATAATTAAAGAAAATATTGCGCCGTTGATTAAGGGTGGGGGTGGTGGACAAAAAACATTGGCAACAGCTGGAGGACAGGACGCATCAAAGCTTTCAGCAGTTATTGAAAAAGTAAAATCATTTTTATAAATGATAATTCAATCAGGAAAAATTAATCTTTAAAAATAAAGCGAAGATGAAATATGCATTATTTCTGCGAGGCATTAACGTGGGCGGCAATAAAAAAATTTCTATGACGGAATTAAAAGTGTTTTTGGAAACTTTAGGTTTTAAAAATATAAAAACACTTTTAAATTCAGGAAACGTTGTTTTTGAAACAAAAGAAACTGCTGAAGAAGATTTGATAAAAAAAGTTGAAAGTAATTTTAAAAGTAAGTTTGGTTTTGAAAGTAAAATTATCATTCGCACATTTGCCGAAATTGAAAAAATTATTGGACTGAATCCTTTTAAAAAAATTACCATAGAAAAGCACACGCGTTTGTACATTACGCTTCTCCCGGAAAATGAAAAAAGTAAATTAAAACTTCCTTATACTTCACCCGGAAAAGATTTTCATATTTTAAGCAAAACAAAACGGGAAGCTTTTTCAGCGTTAACTTTGCTAACTTCCGAATCAGTAAAAGCAATGGCATTTATTGAACATGAATTTGGCAAAAATGTTACAACAAGAAACTGGAATACAATCATTAAATTAGCAACAATCTAAGGACGCTTAATAAGAATAAAAATTTTGTTAATAATTTATAATGATTATTTTCGTCTTCTCAAAAAACAGGCCCTCCTGTAGAAACAAGACGGCCTTTTACGATTGCTTGATATGAGAATTTTTAACTATTGAAGTTGCGCTGATTTCACAGCTTGCATTGAAACCCCTTATTAAAAGTTGCCTTAATAATTCCTTTATATCTTTATTGTTTCAATTGCCTAACAAACATACGCTGAGATGTTAATCGAAACCAATCATTTTATAACCTGTTATACAATCTCAGAAAAGTTTTTTTATTCCAAAATCCTTTGCAGGATGGAGTTTCAGTAAAAAAATTGCATGATGTCCAACCTTGTTTCCGATACATTATTTCAACTAATCCAATCTTTAGAAAAATCTGAAAAAAGACATTTTAAACTTTATATAAAACGAAGTTCTGCAAAAGAAGATCTCAAAATCATCCGGCTTTTTGATGCATTGGACAAACAATCCGAATATGATGAAAAACAACTTTTAAAAAATCTCCGCGATTTTACAAAGCCACAATTAGCTAATTTAAAAACGCATTTATATAAACAATTATTGGCCAGCCTGCGTCTTTTAAAAACAAACGATAATATAGATTTGAAATTGAGTGAGCATCTTGATAATGCACGATTACTTTATAATAAAGGCTTGAAAATACAAAGCCTTCACATACTTGAAAAAGCAAAAGAACTGGCAAAGGCTAACCAAAAAATGAATTTTTTGGTACAGGCAATTTCGCTTGAAAAGAAAATTGAAACATTGCATATAACACGCAGTACGCTTGAGAAAACAGAGATGATAGCAGAGGAAGCTCTTTTCATCAGCGAACATATTGATCGGGTTACGCGTTTATCAAATCTTGCATTGCTTCTTTACAGATGGTATATAAAAAATGGCCATGCACGCAATAAAGAAGATGAAAAAGATGTACGTCATTTTTTTAAAAATTCCATTCCGCATAATGCCAATGCGATATATGGTTTTTATGAAAAGTTATATTTGTATCAAAGCTATTGCTGGTATGCATTTATTCGCCAGGATTTTTTAATGTACTACCGGTACAGCCAAAAATGGATAAATCTTTTTACAGAAAATCCTGTAATGATTGCGGTGGAAACAGGTCATTACATAAAAGGAATGCATACCTTATTAAATGCACATTTTGATCTTCGCAATTTTTATCAATTTAAAATAACGTTGCAGAAATTTGAAGCATTTGCTAAGACATTTGTCGCCAATCAATATGACAATTTTCGCACCCATACTTCTATTTATATTAACAGCGCACGCATCAACCAGTTTTTGATGCAGGGCGAATTTACCAAAGGCCTTGCTGTAATACCTGAGATTGAAGCAAAATTAAAAGAGTATGTCATTTTCGTGGACAGCCATCGCATCTTAGTTTTTAATTATAAAATCGCTTCGCTTTTTTTTGGTGCAGGAAATTATAATAAAGCCATTGATTATTTACTCAAAATAATTCATGATAATCAAACCGGCCTTCGCAACGATTTGCAATGCTATGCAAGATTGATGCATTTGCTTTGCCATTATGAAATTGGCAACGATGAAATATTAGATTCATTAATAAAATCCGTTTATCGGTTTATGGCAAAAATGAAAACACTCACTGTGGTAGAAGAAGAGATATTTAGTTTTTTGCGCCACTCATTTAAGCTGGATGCAAAACAATTGAAACCCGAATTAAAAGAATTTTTAAATAAAATAAAACATTTGGAAAAGAATCGTTTTGAAACCCGTTCATTTGCTTACCTCGATATAATATCGTGGGTTGAAAGCAAAGTGTACGAAACTTCTATGGAAGAAATTATTCATAAAAAATATTTGAACAGCCAGCATAGAAACTAATTTTTTTACAAAAAATAATAACTGATAAAGAAAGGAGGGCAATGAATTTAATTGTTTATTGAGCGCACTTTTTAAGCAGTGTGCATTAAAAGTGCATATTATTTTATGGATTGGATTGTCTTTTAAAAAAAAGTAATTTCACGCAAATCCTTTGTGGTAAAGGTTTTTAAAATATTGCTGGAATGCTTGCCTGTCCTTGATTTTGGAGTTTTAGATTTAATAATTCAGAAATAATTTTTTTAAGATATAAAGTAAAACCTTTGCCAATTGCGGTTTTCAGGCAAAAGAAGTGCAAAAAAAAAATTATAAAAAATTTTGTTGCAATCAAAAACCTTATATATTTGTTGCTGTTTAAAAAAACTCAAATAAATTATTATGAACAAAGCTGAACTAATTACCAAAATGGCCGATGATGCAGGCGTTACTAAATCGCAAGCTAATGACGCTTTAGATTCTTTTGTAGAAGCAGTTACTAAAACTTTAAAGGGAGGCGGCAAAGTTACCCTGGTTGGTTTTGGAACTTTTTCTGTAAGCAAAAGAGCTGCCCGCAATGGCCGCAATCCTCAAACAGGAGCTGTTATTAAAATTAAAGCTAAGAAAGTAGCTAAATTTAAAGCAGGCAAAGAGCTATCAGCGAAAATCTGATTGATGGTAAAATTTTTTAAAGCAAGATGCATGGATGTATCTTGCTTTTTTATTTGTTTAGCAATTATTCAATTGATATTATAATCTTTCATTTTAAAAAAAATTATTTATGGGACGCGGTGATAAAAAAACAAAAAAAGGAAAAATATTTAAAGGGTCTTTTGGTAAAAAACGGCCATCAAAAACAGGCGCAAAAAAAATAACAAAACCGGCGGAGCAGAAATAAATTCAGTTATGGCGCTAATCTTTCAATGTGCCACAATTTATTTTTAATAGTATATTGTAAACGGTCGTGAAGCCTGCCCGGGCGCCCTTGCCAGAACTCAACCAAGTTTGGTTGTAATATATATCCCCCCCAGTTATCAGGACGCGGAATATGTTGCGATTGAAATTTTTTAGTAAAAAATAAAACTTCTTTTTCAAGAACATTTCTATTTTTAATTACTTTACTTTGCGGCGAACTCCATGCGCCAATCCGGCTTTCTACAGGTCGTTTTGAAAAATATTCATCGCTTTCTTTTTTACTAATTTTTTTTATTGTTCCCTCAATTCGCACCTGCCTCTCTAATTCTTTCCAGAAAAAAACGAGACATACAAAAGGATTATCGTGTATTTGTTTACCTTTTTTGCTATTGTAATTTGTAAAAAAAACAAATCCATTTTGTTTAATTGCTTTTAATAAAACAATGCGTGCAGAAGGTTTGCCATCACGGGTGCATGTTGCCAGTGTCATTGCATTGGGTTCATCAATCTGACTATGCATTGCATCTTGCCACCATTTTTTAAATTGATTGATAGGGTTGGCGTTCACATCTTTTTCGAGAAGCGATTGTAAGCGATATTCTTTCCTGATGCTTGCAAGCTCAATAACGTTTTGCATAATTTTTTATTCAAACAAATACAAATGTAATAGCGAAAGATGAGAGTTATTCAATCAAAAAAAAAATGATTAATTTTTTTGAATAAAAATAAAAGCATCCCGGTTATGAGATGCTTTGAATAAAATATAGCAAGATGTACAATTATGTAGTCGGGGTATTTTCAGCGCTTTTATTATTATCGGGTATAGTAGAATTGGCAGACGAGGTGGGTGTGTTAATTTTACTTTCAATATTTTTTTTCATGCTGTTGAAGCCGTCTTTTAAATTATCAGTAGGGCTGCGCAGAAGATATGCAGAAAGTAGTAAGCCAATAGAGGTAAGCCCGCTAATATAAAGTCCGAAACCTGTTACAGATCCAAAAACACCATTTCCAGATGCTTCTATAATAAAATATAAAACAAGAAGAAAAGCAATTGCTCCGGCTACCAATGTAATTGCCCACATAGTATTATCTAAATTTTTTGTCTGATCGCCAAGGTATGCAATTATGCCGGCGGCTACAAAGCAAATGAAAACAAGAATGCCGCTGCCATGCATTCCATTTACGCTGCCTAAAAAAGGAATGGAAAGCCATGGCAAAAACATAGAGATAACGCCTATTACAGCAGCAATCAATACAAATTTTCGTTGCCTGCTCATTGTAGAGAAATTCATGAGTAAAAGTTTTTGAAAGTGATTTAATTAAAATACCAAGAGATACCGTGCGGTGTGAAACATAGATTGGTATTGAAAAATAACAAAAATTTTTTTATAAAGCAAATGAAATGCCGGGTAAATTTTTGAGATGGGATATGAAAGAAAAATTTCTTAAACGATATTCATTAAAAATTCAACCCAATAAATGATTTTCCAGGCGGGATTTAAGTTTTAATTTTTCTTGTTCGCAAATAGAAAGTTTACTTTCAAGTTCACTGATGCGGAGCAAACGCATTTCGAGGTTCATATCTTTTTTACTAAATTCTGCAATTCTTTGTCGCAGCTCGTCTGCTTCACTTTGCAACTGCACATATTCTTTTTGCAGCACAATATATTTTTCACGAACGGTTATTTCGGCAATCAATAATTGTTCAAGGTCTTTTTCACGATCTGTTGCTGCGGCGAGCTTGCTTTGTAAAATATCAATTTCACGGCGAAGCCATTGAAGCTCTTGAGGGCTACTTTCATAATCACTTTGCAGCCTTATAGAATTAAAATTATTTTCCGAAGATGCTTTTAATTTTGTTTCTGCATCTTCCAGTTTTTGTTTTGTAATGTCAAGCTCATTTTCCAGTTTTTCTTTTATTTCATTTTCTTCATAATACATTTCTTTCCAGTCTTCTTCATCTTTTACTTGTAATGCAGGTTGCGCAATAGATTGTTGCATTTCTTCCAAAATCTTGAGGCGTTGCTGAAATTTTGAAAGTTGAATTTGATAAAATGTATTATTATCTTCTACAGATTGAACCTGAGTTTTTAACGATTTGAGCGCATCTTTTTGCAATAATTCTGTTTCGGCTTTTGCCGGGTTTTTTCCATTTCCTAAAAAATATCTTTTATCAACTGGTAAAAATTGATAGGAGCTAACGATCATCCGGTAGGCAAATATAATACAGGCTATAAGAATAAGAAGGGATACCATCCACCATATCCACATAAGTAATTCTTTTAAAAAATAAATGAAAAATAATCTTACTTTTTGGGAGTTACATCCTACAGAATTTCACAGGTATTTTGATAACAGGTTCCAGGTTTGCAAAACCTGGCTTTAAAAAAGAAATGTAAATTAAGTAAATATTATCCAGAAACCAAAGTGCCCACTTTTTCGCCGCTAACCACACGAAGCAAAGTGCCTGGTGTGTTCATATCAAAAACAATAATGGGAAGCTGGTTTTCCATGCAAAGCGTAAAAGCCGTCATATCCATTACTCTTAAGTTTTGAGTAATACATTCTGCAAATGTGATACTTTCAAATTTTGATGCCAGGGTATCTTTTTCAGGATCGGCTGAATAAATGCCATCTACTCTCGTACCTTTTAAAATAACATCTGCTTTTATTTCAATAGCTCTTAATGAACCCGCTGTATCTGTTGTAAAATAAGGGTTTCCCGTACCGGCGCCAAAAATTACTACTCTTCCTTTTTCCAAATGCCGAATGGCACGGCGACGAATATAAGGCTCTGCAATTTGTTCCATTTTTATAGCGCTTTGCAATCTTGTATAAACGCCGGCGCGTTCAAGTGCGCTTTGCAAGGCCATTCCATTGATAACTGTGGCAAGCATTCCCATATAATCGCCCTGGGCACGCTCAATGCCGGTTTCGGCTTCATTCATTCCGCGATAAATATTTCCGCCGCCAATCACTATTGCTACTTGTACACCTAACTCCGTTATTAATTTAATATCCTGAGCATATTGCGAAATAACTTTTGAGTCGAGACCAAAATTATTTTCACCCATTAAAGATTCCCCGGAAAGTTTGAGAAGAATTCTTTTATACTTTGGAAGCATGTACAGAAATAAAATTTGTTTCGAGTGAGCGAAGATAATGGATTTATGAAATGGAAAAATTTTGATTTATTATTTAAAGAATTGATCCATAAAAAAAGTCGCAATTTTTTTTGCGACTTTTTTAAAATATTATTTAACCTAAAGCTACTCTTTTAAATTCTATTACTTTCAAAACAGGGTCTATGCTTTTGAGATAGTCCGCAACTGATTTGTTGCCGTCTTTTACAAAAGCCTGTGCCAGTAAAGTACTTTCTTTAAAAAATTTATTGATCTTTCCGATGGCAATTTTTTCTGCCATCGCTTCGGGTTTGCCTTCTGCTTTTACTTGCTCAATGGCAATTTCTTTTTCGCGGGCAAGTGTTTCTGCGGGCACGGAACTTTCATCAATTGCAATTGGGTTCATGGCTGCAATCTGCATCGCAATATCTTTACCTGCTTCTTCAGCTTTTTTATTCAAACCCACTAAAACGCCCATGCGATAAGAACCATGTATGTAAGCTGAAACATAAGGCGCATCAATTTTTTCAAACCGGGAAACACTTATCTTTTCTCCAATTTTTGCTACCTGCTCATTTACTTTATCGGCAATAGTTTCATTGCCAATTTTTACTTTATTCAATTCTTCGGCGCTTTTTACATTATTGGCAATTGCCGCGTTCATTATTAATTGGGCAAAAGAAATGTACTCAGCATTTTTACTTACAAAATCAGTTTCGCAACTTACATTTATGATGTATCCAGTTTTATTATCTGCTGAAGTTTGTGCAATAACAACTCCTTCTTTTGCCTCCCGGTCGCCACGCAATGCGGCAACTTTTTGTCCTTTTTTTCTTAAGTAATCAATGGCAGCTTCAAAGTCGCCATCCGATTCGGTTAAAGCTTTTCTGCAATCCATCATTCCTGCGCCTGTTTGTTGACGCAATTTATTTATATCTGCTGCTGTTATTGTTGTTGTCATACCTAAATCCCTAGGGGACTAATTTTTTAAATGAATAATTTTTATGTTTTTTCTAAACCTTTTGGGCGTACGCTATCTGCGGCCACCTTGGCCGCCTGCTCTGCTGCTTCCCGGGCCACTGCTTACTATTCTGCGTTTTTGAGGTCCTGCTGCACCACGTCCTTTGCCGCCTGCGGGTGCGCCACCACCTCTACGGCGTTCTCTTTCATCATCAGTGTTTACATCAAATTTTATGGCATCAGCGTTACGCTCTTCTGTGCTTTCTTCTGCTTCCTCTGCCTTCTCAGCTTGCCTTTCTGAAAGCCCTTCTGCAATAGCTGCAACTATATAATTAGTTACAATTGCAATTGATTTGGTAGCATCATCATTCGCCGGAATTGAGAACTCTACTTTGTTAGGATCGCAGTTGGTATCTACCATTCCAAAAGTTGTTATGTTCAATCTTTTTGCTTCGGAAAGTGCAATGTGCTCATGGCCTATGTCAACCAAAAATAATGCTGCAGGGATACGGCTTATTTGAGCAATACCTCCCAACACTTTTTCCATTTTTTCTTTATCGCGGGTAAGGGTGAGGCGTTCTTTTTTTGTAATGCTGTCGAGAGTGCCATCATTCAACATTTTTTCAATGCTTTGCATTTTCTTTACACTTTTACGAACGGTATTAAAATTAGTAAGCATGCCACCGAGCCAGCGCTCTGTAACGAAGGGCATGTTCACTCTTTTTGCAGCTTCCGTTACAATTTCTTTCGCCTGTTTTTTTGTAGCGACGAACATTATTTTTTTCCCGCTTTTTGCAATTGATTTTAATGCAGCTGCTGCTTCCTGCATTCCTTCAACCGTTTTGTTGAGATCAATAATGTGAATACCTTTTTTCTCAGCAAAAATGTAAGGCAACATTTTAGGATTCCATTTCTTTTTTAAATGCCCGAAATGAACGCCCGCTTCTAAAAGCTGCTGTTGTAAAGAAGTATTATTTTCCATAAATAATAAGGCCTCCCTAAATCTCCCGAAGAAATCGGGGGACTTTCGAAAGATTTTTTAAATTAAAATTATTTTTATCATACAAATATATTTTCCGAATTCTCCCCCTTCGGGGAGATAGAGGCTTCTATCTCTTACTAAACTGGAAGCTCTTTCTTGCTTTCTTTTTACCAGGCTTTTTACGTTCTACCGAACGTGGATCGCGAGTAAGCAAACCTGCATCTTTTAATGCCGGCCTGTACTCAGGATTTACCTGTAATAATGCACGTGCTATGCCCAGCTTTACTGCTTCTGCCTGTCCTTTTACACCACCACCTGATGCATTCACTACTACATCAAATTTATCTGCAGCTTCAATACTTTTAAAAGGAGCTTCTACCTGGTTTTGTAAATAAACTAAAGGAAAATAAGTTTTATAATCTTTTCCATTGATACTAATGTTGCCATCTCCTTTATTAAGGAAAACCCTTGTTACGGCTTCTTTCCGGCGGCCTACTGCATTTTTTTGTTTTTCCATTATACTAATTTGAAAATGTGAGGATGTGAAAATTTAAAAAATGAAATCAAAACTTTCAAGCCTGCTTTTAAAATTTTAATTCTTTTGGATTTTGTGCTGTATGCGGATGTTCGGAGCCCGCATACACAAACAATTTTTTGTACATCTTACGGCCAAGGCGATTCTTTGGCAACATTCCTTTTACCGCTCTTTCAATTACTGCATCTGGTCTGCGTTTGATAAGATCAGCAGCGCTTTCTTCTTTTTTTCCGCCAGGGTATCCACTGAAATTAATGTACATTTTATTTTCAAGTTTATTGCCGGTAAACTTTACTTTATCACAATTGGTAACGATAACAAAGTCGCCACAATCTACATGGGGCGTATAATACGGTTTGTTCTTACCACGAAGAACGGATGCTATTTTAGCGCACATGCGGCCAACGGTTTGATTAGTGCCGTCAACAACGTACCAGTTACGCTGCACGGTAGCCTCGTTCGCATGTTTAGTGGTGAAATGTAAATGACTCATTTTATTTTTTTATAATGAAACGGTTTATTTATCTGCCGCTATCCCGGCCTTTTTTTAAAGGAGTGCAAAGGTATGGGAAAACAAAATACGATTGGTCAATTTTTACAAAGTTTTTTATAGGACTCTTATAACATGCTGATAATCTATTAAAATTTTGTTGTAGAAAAAAATTGATTGAGCACACCAATGGAATTATTATTTTTTTTGTATGAATTTTATTTATAACCCCATTGCGTATATATTTGCATAAATTTTACCAGATGAGCGATAAACAACCAAGAACTAAATACTGGATTTATTTCATTCTTTCTACAATCGGAATTACCCTGATGCTGCTTTTTGTACGCGAATATTTTTGGATGGCATTGCCATTTTTTGTTACCACATTTAGCAAGGCGCTAAATATTATTTAATTTTTTTTAAGCAAATTATTTTAGAACTTCATTGAGTTTATTAGTCAGGTCGCTGCCGCGTAATGATGTTGCAATAACTTTTCCTTTCGGATCAATCAGTACGTTGTATGGAATGGCTTCTACGCCGTATAATGCAGCTGCTTCGCTGTTCCAATATTTTAAATCGCTTATTTGTTTCCAAACCAACCCGTCATCTTTAATCGCTTTGAGCCAGGCTTCTTTATCCTTATCAAGCGATACGCCGAGCACTGTAAAATTTTTATTTTTAAATTGATTGTATGTAGCTACCACATTTGGATTTTCTTCCCGGCAAGGGCCACACCAGCTTGCCCAAAAATCAACCAACACATATTTACCACGTAATGAACTTAATGAAAAAGGTTTGCCGTTCACATCGGGCAATGTAAAATCGGGAGCCACTTGCCCAGGTGTAATTTCCGCAGATTGTGATGCTTGCTTATTTTGAGCCGCCGTATATTCCTGAAACTGTTTGGCAACATCTGCAATAGCTGTTTGATCAGGGAATTTTTTTTGCAAACCATCAATCAATTTTTTTACACTATCAATTCCAATTTCTTCTGAATAACTTAATGCAAACAAAGCAATCACGGGGCTTTTAGTGGTGTCTATGTATTGATATAAAAAATTTTTGTACCAGTTGTCTGTTGTATTAAATTGATTTTTTGCAATCAAAGTAAGGCTATCATTATTTTGTTTTTGAATGTCATTTATATTATTATTTTGCCCGATAAGAATAGTATGAATAGAATCTAAAAGAATAATAAATTTTGTAAGCGATACATTGGCCGGAGAATTAAACCGCGTAGATTGAAGCGTTGAATCTTTTACATCAGCGCCGAATTGAATTTCGGGCTGGTCGTTAATAAAAATGTATCCGGCATTCTTCTCAAACCTAAGCCTGTAAAGGCCTTGCTCAGGAGCAACGGCACTTACTTTAAAATTACCTTTGCTTACATTGGAGGTATCAAGCACCTGCGGTGGTTTTTGATTAAAATAAATTTGTTCTAAAAAAATTTTCTGATCCGGCGCACCTTTCAGTTCGCCACTCACCGTAAACATTCCTTTTTTTTGAGCGCTGTTGCACGATAATAAAAGAAATACGCTTATAAAAATTAAATTTTTTTTCATTGTTATTTATTGATTGAGTTTTTGATTGAGTAATTGATTTACCGCTTTCATATCGGCTTTGCCTTTGCTTATTTTTTTTACTTCGCCAGAAAATAAACCTATTAAATTTTTTTTACCTTTTTTGTATTCCAAAACTTTATCAGGCATTTTCGATAAAACTTCGTCTATCCACGATCGTAAGGAATCATCATTTTTTTCCTGCAAAAGATTTAATTCTTTGGTAATTTCAATAGGTTCTTTTTCCGGAAAGTTTATTAAAACAGGAAATATTCGCGATGCTGCCACACTAAAGCTCACTTTTCCTGCCTCAATAATCTCTATAAGTTTTGCAAATGTTTCGGGATGAACCGGAAGCGAATCAAGTGAGGTATTGGTATCATTTAAATAAGATTTCACAGGGCCCAAAACCCAGTTGGCGGCTGCTTTATAATTTCTTGTATGGCAAATTATATTTTCAAAAAATGTTGCTGTTTCCCTGTCATCGCAAAGAATTTTTGCATCAGCTAACGGTAACGCATACTCGAAAATAAATTTCTTTTCCAGCACAGCCGGCAACACGGGCAATGATTTTTTTATAGATTCAATTTTTTCATCAGTAATAAAAAAAGGCGTAAGGTCTGGCTCAGAAAAATACCGGTAATCATTGGCTTCTTCTTTATCCCTTAGTGAAAATGTAGTGCCGCTTACCGCATCAAAGCTTCTTGTTTGCTGCATTACTTCTTCATTATTTTCCAATAAATGAATAAGCCGGTTTATTTCAAAATCAATGGCTCGTTTTACATTCCGTATTGAGTTAAGATTTTTTACTTCCACTTTTGTTCCCAATTTTTTTTCTCCTCTTAATCTTACAGAAATATTGGCATCGCATCGCATACTTCCTTCTTCCATATTACCATCGCATATTTCCAGATAACGCACAATTTTTCTTATTTCAGTTACATAAGTGTACGCTTCTTCTGCACTGTGCATATCAGGCTCAGAAACGATTTCAAGCAAGGGAACTCCTGCACGATTCAAATCAATGCAAGTAAAATTTTCATCAGCATCATGAATACTTTTTCCTGCATCTTCTTCAAGATGGATTCTGTTTAATAAAATATTTTTTTGGACGCCATTAATCATAATAGTTACAAAACCATTTTTGCAAATGGGAGTGGTGTGCTGCGAAACCTGGTAACCTTTCGGAAGATCAGGATAGAAATAATTTTTTCTTGCAAAATAATTATGGCGGATAATATCGCAATTAAAAGCAACGCCAATCTTTATTGCATAATCAATTGCTTTTTTATTCATCACAGGCAAAGTGCCGGGATGCGCCAAAGAAACAGGGCTCACCTGTGTATTAGGTGCAGCGCCAAATATAGCGCTATCGCCGCAAAACAATTTACTTTTTGTAAGCAACTGTGTGTGTACTTCAAGGCCTATTACCGGTTCATATTTTTTTAGTAACGACATGAAATGCGAAGGTATGAAAAGACATTTCCAATTTTGCAGAAGAAAACTTAAACAAAACAAAAAGCTGCCCTAAGGCAGCTTTTATCAAAACCAAACCCGTGAGAATTTTCTTAGGTTATTAGATTATAAAATGATTTATAAATCAGCGCTGTTAAGATTTTTAGGAATTTTTACATCCAAATTCATTGTTGAGTTATTGCGTTTTGCTTCCACTTTAAAATTATCATTGTCGTTTAATTCATTCAACTGTTCTCTTACATCGTTCACATCATTCACGTCTTCGCCATTTACTTTTGTAATGATATCATCTTTTTGTAAACCTGCTTTTTCAGCAGCAGAGCCACTTTCAACGCTTAATACTTTCACTCCTTTTCCATCTTCTGTGTCCTGAACTTTTAATCCCAGCTTTGGTGTGTTAGAATTCCAGTTAAAATTATAATTCGTGTTAGGTAATCTTTCAATACGCGGCATGCGCGGCATTTTGAAATTGTAAGCGTTTGGGTTATCATTTTTAAAAATGAAATTGTTATTGTATTCTTTCGTTTCGCCAAGCTTTACTTTTGCATTTTTCTTTTTGCCATCTCTTGAGTAATAAATTTTTACATCATCATCAGGCTTGTGCAATCTTACTGCTTCCATTAAATCTTCGGGCGATTCAATTTTTGTATCATTCAATTTTGTAATGATGTCGCCATTTTGTAATCCCGCTTTTTCTGCAGCGCTTTGTTTTATAACGTCTGTTATTTTTACGCCTTCATCTGTTTTTTGTGTTTCAACTCCGAGGAAAGTTCTGGGTTTTGCATTACTCCTATCATCATTAAAAAGCTGAAAATCGTGATTTTCATTTCCGGGCGTAAATGTAAAATCCCCGGGGCTGCGAAGTAGAATATCGTTATCTTTTTTCATAATAGTTACATCACCATTATGATAATCGGAGAGTGGTTTTCCATTCACAGTAACATTATCGCCATCAACAACGATAGTCATCTTTTTATTTTCATCTCCATTTTTTCTGATGATAATTTCTTCAGATTTTTTCTTTTGTTCTTCGGGCTTTTGAGCAAATAAATTGGAAGATAAAAACGTGCAAGCAGTCAATGCAAATGCACAAATCAAACTCTTTTTCATGGTAATAAATTTTTTAAATACGAAATGTTTAGTAGAACAAATGTAATAACTTTTATTTAACTACGAAATATTTCGCATAATAATTGCTTTTGTTTAACAAAAGTTATTTACATCAGGTAAAGAAAGCGTGTAAACTTTTACAGGTTGTGCATCAAAAATGGTTTCTTTTTTAAATTTCATTCCTATTTTTTCCAGCACTTTTATTGACGCAAAATTTTGAACATGAACCATAGCAGTGATGCATTTAATTTTTAAATCTCGCAATCCATAAATGAGGGTGTATTGTGCGGCTTCAGTTGCGTAACCCTTTCCCCATTCGGTTTTTAGCAAGCGATAGCCCAGATCGGTAATGCCGGTTTCAGAAATATATTTTAATCCACACCAGCCAATAAATTCATAATCGCTTTTGGTATGTACAGCCCATCTTCCCAAATTCAATTTGTATTGCGGTAAAATAATATCAGTAAGAATTTTTTTCGCCTGCGTTTCATTTTCAAGCAAAGGCTCGTGTATATATTTTATTACATCAGGATCCCTGTTTAATTTATAAATAATCGGTGCATCTTCTTCAGTGAATTGTCGTAATAAAAGGCGGGGCGTTTCAAAAATGATGCGCATGTGCTATAATTAAACTAATAACTTTACACCAAAGTTTCTTCAATTTTTTTAAAGCCCTCCTCGGGTGAAAACTGTTCCCATAAAATTTTATAAATAGTTTCAGCAACAGGCATTTCGGCATTAATTTTTTTATTGATGATATAAATGCATTTGCTGGCATTATAACCTTCGGCAACCATATTCATTTCCAGCTGTGCAGCCTTTACCGAATAGCCTTTGCCAATCATATTTCCGAATGTACGATTGCGGCTATACAAAGAATAGCAGGTTACCAAAAGATCACCAAGATAAACCGAAGCTGCATAATTAGTAGTGTGCTTTTCATTTCGTGTGTGCGTTACCGCCTGCCTGTCCGGTAGGCAGGTTAGTTTGTGTTCAATGCTTCCTACTTCTACATTTTGTATTCCTGCTTTTCTTAAAAAACCCGCCATCTCATCGGCGCTGTTAGCAATAAGCACACTCAAAAAATTATCGCCATACTCAAGCCCATGAGCAATACCGGCGCCCAATGCATAAATATTTTTAAGAACCGATGCATACTGCACTCCATAAATATCAGTGTTTTCAATAGTGTTGATGTAATCGTTTTTAAAATAAGATGCGATGGATTGTGCTGTTGACTTATCAATTCCGGTAAAAGTGAGATACGATAATTTTTCGGCAGCAACTTCTTCTGCATGGCATGGCCCAAGTATGGTAAAATAATTTACAAGATCTACTTCATACTTATTTTTAAGATAATCGTTGAGCAATAAATTTTGCTCGGGCAATATTCCTTTTACTGCAGAAATAATTTTTTTATCATTAAAAATATTTTTGGGCAAATCATTTATCACATCCAAAATATATGCGGAGGGAACGGCAATTATAATGCAATCAGCATCGTTGATTGTTTTTTTAATATCAGTATAAAAATTTAATAAGCCGGTATTAAAATATGCCGAGCTTAAATATTGCGGGTTATGATGGCGTTTTTTAAAATGATCTATAATGGCTTCGCTTCGTATCCACCAGTTAATTGAATTTTTATTATCGGTTAAAATCTTTGCCAGCGCGGTTCCCCAGCTTCCGCTTCCAATGATTGCGAATTTCATAACAGTCCTAATTTTTCTACAGCAATTTGTGCGGCTACCTGGCTGGCGTCTTTTTTATTAAACGCTTTTGCTTCGGCAATTACGATTCCATCCACTTTTGCAGCAATGGTAAAAAGCCTTCTTCCATTTTCTATTTTTTCATCGAGCGTTTCAAACTCCAGATTTTTTCCATTCTTATTTGCCCATCCATACAATTTATTTTTTTGATTGATGTCGAGATTTTCCAAATCCTCCATAAAAAAGTGCGGACTAATGATATGCTGATTTACCCAATAGCGTGTTTTTCTATATCCTTTATCAAGGTAAACCGCGCCCACTACGGCTTCCAGCGTGTTGCCGAATATCTGTGAAATTTTTAAAGAATTATCAAAGCGATTATAGATGGTAATTTTTTTCAATCCGATTTTTAATGCAATTTCATTTAATTGGTTTCGATTTACCATCTTACTTCGCATCTCAGTTAAGAAGCCTTCATCTTTATAAGGATAGCGCATAAAAAGATAATGAGCAACTAATGAGCTAAGCACTGCATCGCCTAAAAATTCGAGGCGTTCATTATTTTCATCGGCGCCTTCTCTTATGGAACGATGGCTGAGAGCGGTTTTATACAAATTTAATTTTCCGGGATGCAAGCCAAGAACGTTGCGTAGTTGTATTCTTAAATCTTTATCTGCTTTTGAAGAAAAAATATTTTTTAAAAAATGCACAATCGAAATTTAGGTAATTACCGGAACTCTAAATTAAGAAAAATAAATTTTAATAGATTGGAGGGAACTTAAAATAAATTAACTGGAATTAAGAATTCAAAAAAAAATTCTTCTGAAAAATAATTATCTCATTACTTTAAAAATAACAACAATCGCAATGATGAGTGTAATCCAAAAAACGAATGACCATAATATTAAAGTGCCTTCTGCAGTGGAAACTCTTTTTATTAATTTTTTTTGAAGAACAGTTGCATCTTCTTTTGTAGCAAAAACATTTTTCATATCATCGCGCCAAAGAGTAATTTCTTTCCTGGATGCATCTACTTTTTCAGCTACTTGTTTATCAATTTCGGTATTGATGTAATTCATTATTTCATCGGCTTCTTTTTCACCAAGCCTGCGTTCCAGAAAATTGCGGATGTCAGCAGTAGAAATATTTTCAGGCGTTTCCATTTTATTTAAATTAATAAAATAATTATAGCTTATACTTTTTTATTATAACGGAAGCATTGTGGCCCCCAAAGCCGAAAGTATTGCTGAGAGCGGCATTCACTTCTCTGTGCTGCGCTTCATTGAAAGTAAAATTCAGCTTGGAATCAAACTCAGGATCATCAGTAAAATGATTGATGGTGGGTGGGATTACATCTTTTGTTACAGCCAGAATACAAGCCAAGGCTTCTATTACACCTGCTGCGCCAAGGCAATGGCCTGTCATTGATTTGGTTGAACTGATATTTAATTCGTATGCTTTATCGCCAAACACGCTTAAGATTGCTTTGGTTTCTGCAATGTCGCCCAAAGGTGTGGAAGTGCCATGAACATTGATGTAATCAATATCTTCGGGCTTCATGCCTGCATCTTCGAGGGCAACATGCATTACGTTTTTTGCTCCCAATCCGTCAGGATGCGGAGCAGTGATATGATACGCATCAGCAGTGGCGCCGCCTCCGGCAATTTCGCAATAAATTTTTGCGCCTCTTGCAAGAGCATGTTCTAATTCTTCTAAAACTAAAACGCCTGCGCCTTCGCCCATTACAAAACCATCGCGGTCTTTATCAAACGGGCGCGATGCAGTTTTGGGATCATCATTTCTTTCGCTCAATGCTTTCATTGCATTAAAGCCGCCAACGCCGGCTTCGCAAATAACTGCTTCGCTTCCTCCAGAAAGAATTATATCTGCTTTGCCCAATCGAATAGTATCATACGCATCAATAATAGCATTGGTACTGCTGGCACATGCGCTTACCACGGCGAAGTTGGGGCCGCGAAATCCATAACGCATAGAAATTTGCCCGGCGCCAATATCTAAAATCATTTTAGGAATGAAGAAAGGATTGAAACGTGGCGTACCATCGCCTCTTGCAAATTCCATTACATCGTCTTGAAAAGTAGTGATGCCGCCAATGCCACTGGCAAAGATTACGCCTACGCGGTCGGGATTGACATTGTCTTTATTTATTCCTGCATCTTTTACGGCTTCATCACTTGCGATGAGCGCAAACTGTGCAAACCTGTCTAATTTTCGGGCTTCTTTTCTTTCAAGATAAACGGTGGGATCGAAATCTTTAACTTCACAGGCAAACCTGGTTTTAAATTTCGTAACATCGAATTGTTGAATAAAATCAGCCCCGGAAACACCTTTAACTAAACCATCCCAATATTCCGGAACGGATTTACCTAAAGGCGTTATGGCTCCCAACCCGGTTACTACTACACGTTTTAATTCCATAAGCTTGCCTGCGATGTTAAATACGATGATTTACTTAGCATGCTCTTCAAGGTATGCTACTGCCTGGCCAACAGTGGTAATGGTTTCGGCTTGCTCATCAGGAATAGAAATATTAAATTCTTTTTCAAATTCCATGATCAATTCAACAGTGTCTAAACTATCGGCACCTAAATCGTTGGTGAATGAAGCTTCGGGAGTAACCTCTGCTTCATCAACTCCTAATTTGTCAACAATGATTTTTTTAACTCTTGTTGCAACGTCTTGCATGATTGTAAAATTTAGTTAATACGGCTACAAAAATATACTTTTTGCAATAAAAAAAAATAATAACTAATGTTCATTTATTTTAGTTAAAAATAAATCTTGTTTAAGTTGCGATTTTGCATGAGCATTTAAATTTAAAAATACAAAACGAATTGTTATAAAACTTTTTTTATTGCAGCTTATTAAAATTTTTTTCTTCATTAATCATAATTCCAAAAAATAGTATATTGTACAATTATTAAAGGTGGAAATTACTTTCTTTACATTTACTTTATGCCAATTAAGCAAATAGATCACGGAACAAAAGAATATAAGCAAATGGTGGATTTGCGCTATGAAATTTTGCGCAAGCCTTTGCATCTTACTTTTGAAGCAAGCGAACTTGACAGAGAAAAAAATGATATTCTCATTGGTGCTTTTGAAGAAGAAAAAATATTGGGCTGCTGCCTGCTTACCCGGATGGATAAAGATAGTGTACGGCTTCGCCAAATGGCTGTTCAAAATAATTTACAAGGCAAAGGTATTGGCGCTTCCATGTTGCATTATGCCGAAAATATTGCGCATGATGCCGGATATAAAAAAATTATTATGCACGCCCGCAAAACCGCTATCGGCTTTTATGAAAAATTGGGTTATAAAGTCTCAGGACATGAATTTATTGAGATTTCAATTCCGCATGTTGTAATGGCAAAAAAACTAAGCCGTTTTTAAAAATTATAGTTTAATTGATTTTTTCTTTTAAAAATTTTCTTACTTCACTTAGTATGTTTATATCAAAGGCATCTTTTGGAATAATAAAAAATGAACGGCTGTTAAAATACAAATAAAAAAAATAAGGGCTTTCAATCATGGTGCTGAAAGCCTGCCAGGGCCAGCTTCTGCTGCCATATTTATTTTCAATTGATAGTTGTTGTGGGTTCAATGTTACCTTTAGCCTATCTTTAAAAGTTTTTGATTTGCGATAAATAATATTGGGAAGTATATACCAAAAAGATATCATTAAGCAAAACCATAATAAGGAACTTCCTAAAAATACAAACGCCGATACTTTTTTTAAATAGTAAAAACATGCAGCAACTATCGCAAATAAATTTACCAGAATTACCATAAATTTTATTTCTTTCCGCGTAATAAAATGATACCGCAATGCCTGTAAAACTTTGCTTTTATTGTAAGTAAAAAAAGAAGACGTCATAGTGGAAACAAATGTACGATGTAGTTGCACAGAAAATTGAAGTAAAAGAAGTTTATTAAAAATCTGCGGAATAAAATTCAAGAAGTAATTGAATTGATGCCGCTTATTTTTTTAAAAGAAAAAGCCACCTTCACGGATGGCTTTTTTTTTGCTTGTTGTAACACTAACTGCATCCCATGCTGTTGCCACAATTCAAACATTTATAACAAGTGCCACTTCTGATTGTTATATGCCCGCAAGTATTACATGCCGGCGCATCGCTCTGCATATTTTTTGCAGCAGAGTTTACAGCATCATATTCTTTGTTTATTTTTTTTGTGGTATCTGTTTTTTGTTTCTGCGTTTGTGCGTTACCGTTAGTGGAGCCCATTACACGCACTTCGCTTAATTCAGGAACTCTTTCGCCAATGGTTGGCGTATTTTCATCCCATGGTGCATTGCCGGTGTTTTCAACTTCCGGCTTATCGAGTACGTGCACGAGGTCATTTCTTCCTAAATATTCATAAGCCAATGAACGGAAAATAAAATCAATGATAGAAGTGGTGGTTTTAATGTTAGGATGGTCCACCATTCCGGATGGTTCAAATCTTGTAAAGACAAATTTTTCAACAAACTCTTCTAACGGAACACCATATTGCAAACCGATTGAAATAGCAATCGCAAAACAATTGAGCATGCTGCGCATGGTGGCGCCTTCTTTTGCCATATCAATAAAAATTTCTCCAAGCGTGCCATCGCTGTATTCGCCGGTGCGAAGGAACAGAGCCTGCCCATTTATTTTTGCTTTTTGAGTAAATCCTCGGCGCTTTGCGGGCAATGTTCTGCGCTCTACAATCATTGCAAGCTGACGCTTCAAAGCCGTATCAGCGCTGTTTTGCACACGCTTATTCATTTCTTCTAAAAGATCTTCAACAGTAAGTTGGCTCATATCAACGATGCGCGATTCGTTTGTTTTGATTTCATTGTCTATTGCTAATTGTCCATTGTCCATTTTCTTTTTCTTATCACTTTTATTACTTAATGGTTGTGATAATTTAGAACCATCCCGGTAAAGCGCACATGCTTTTAATCCTAATTGCCAGCTTAATTTATAAGCTTCAGCGATTTCATTTATTGTTGCTTCATTGGGAAGATTAATTGTTTTGGAAATAGCGCCGCTAATGAAAGGTTGCGTAGCAGCCATCATGCGAATATGGCCGCCGTGATGTATAAATCTTTTGCCAATGTTGCCGCATTTATTAGCACAATCAAATACAGAGAGATGTTCTTGTTTTAAATAAGGAGCGCCTTCAACTGTCATTGTTCCGCAGATGTACGTATTAGCTTCTTCAATTTGCTCTTCACTAAAACCCAATGCATGTAAAAGACTCCATTCAAAATTGTTGTAATCTTCCGGTTTAAAACCTAATCGTTGCAAACATTCTTCTCCTAAATTGTAAACATTAAAAACAAAACAAATTTCAAATGCCGATGACATTGCTCCTTCTAATCTTTGAATTTCAATTCCGTTAAATCCTCTCTCAGCAAGGCTTACAGGATTTATGTGTGGTGCTCCGTTTAAAGTAGCATGGCCTTTTGCATAATTAACTATTTCATCAATTTCATTTTCATTATACTTTAAATTTCTTAAAGCCTGCGGCACGCTTTGATTAATGATTTTAAAATAACCGCCGCCGCTTAATTTTTTAAATTTAACCAAAGCAAAATCAGGTTCTACTCCGGTGGTATCGCAATCCATTACCAATCCAATTGTCCCGGTTGGTGCGATTACAGTTGTTTGCGCATTTCTGTAACCATATTTTTCACCCATCATTACTGCATCATCCCATGCTTTGGTAGCTGCTTTTAATAAATAATCGGGGCAATATTTTGCATTGATGCCTTGTGGTTTTATTTCAATGCCTTCATAAGCATCCATTGCATCATAAGCAGCAGCGCGATGATTGTGCATTACACGAAGCATGTGTTGTTTATTTTCGCCATATTTTCTAAAAGGCCCTAATTGCGAAGCAAGCTCTGCCGATGTTTTGTAAGCAATGCCGGTCATAATCGCTGTGATGGCGCCGGCGATGCCTCTTGCTTCTTCGCTGTCATAAGCAATTCCGTTTACCATTAACATGCTGCCAAGATTGGCATAACCTAAACCCAATGTTCTGTAGTCATAACTAAGTTGAGCAACTTCTTTACTTGGGAACTGAGCCATCAACACAGAAATTTCAAGAACAGTTGTCCATAATCTTACGGTAAATTCAAAACCATTTACATCAAACGAATTGTCGGCTTCATTAAAAAATCTGCGAAGATTTACTGATGCAAGATTACATGCCGTGTTATCTAAGAACATATATTCACTGCAGGGATTACTTGCTCTTATACTTCCACCTTCGGGACAAGTGTGCCATTCATTTATTGTTGTATTGTATTGCGTTCCAGGGTCAGCACAGCGCCATGCAGCATACGTAATATCATCCCATAATTTTTTTGCTTTTACTTTTTTCATGGTGCGGTTGTCACTCCTTGCCTTTAATTCCCAATCGCTATCGTTTTCCAATGCATGAAAAAATTCATTGGGTATGCGAACAGAGTTATTACTATTTTGTCCGCTTACTGTTTTATAAGCTTCGCCTTCATAATCGCTGGGATAGCCCGCTTCAATTAATGCAGCCACTTTTTTTTCTTCTTCTACTTTCCAGTTTACGAATGATTCTATTTCAGGATGATCCAAATCCAGGCAAACCATTTTGGCTGCACGCCTCGTAGTGCCGCCGCTTTTTATAGCTCCTGCCGCACGATCACCAATTTTCAAAAAACTCATCAACCCGCTGGAAGTACCGCCGCCACTGAGTTTTTCGCCTTCCCCGCGAATGCTTGAAAAGTTTGTTCCTACACCGCTTCCGTATTTAAAAATTCTTGCTTCGCGTACCCAAAGATCCATGATGCCTCCTTCATTTACCAAATCATCTTCTACACTTAAAATAAAACATGCATGTGGTTGTGGCCTTTCATAAGCCGATGTTGATTTTTTTAATTGCCCATCTTTTGCATCTACAAAATAATGCCCTTGCGGCTTGCCTGTAATGCCATATACTTCGTGCAAGCCTGTATTGAACCACTGTGGTGAATTGGGCACGCACGATTGATTTAATATTGCATACACTATTTCTTCATAAAAAATTTGTGCATCTTCTGCGGAAGCGAAATAATGATTTTTCTCGCCCCAAACCCGCCAGCAATGCGCCATACGATGTGCCACTTGTTTGATTGATGTTTCCCGTCCTGTTGTTCCATCGGGTTGTGGTATGCCTGCTTTGCGAAAATATTTTTGCGCTAAAATATCCGTAGCAATCTGGCTCCATTGTTTCGGCACTTCCACATTATCCATTTTAAATACAATCTCTCCGGTTGTATTTTTTATTACAGATATGCGGTAATCATATTCAAACATATCAAAGGGAGAAATACCATCTTTGGTAAATTGCCGATGGAAGCGAAGGCCGGTTGAAGGCACATTTTTATTTGGCATGGGGCTTAGTATTTTTTGTGATTAAATAATTTTGTTTTAGCAATGCGGGAGAACGAAAATATTTTTTCTCATGCATAAAATCTATTCTGAATTTTGCACATCTGTGGAAAAGAAATGTGTTTAATTTGGTAAGCCTTGCTCACATTGCTTTTAAAAATTTTTGCACAGTACAATTAAAAATTTTTGGCACAAAAAATTTTTTTTTCTAAATAAAATACACTTAAATTTTTATTATGAGAGCAGTAATTCAACGGGTATCTGAAGCATCTGTATCAGTTAATTCTTTATCAGAAGGAAACATCGCCAAAGGCTTGCTGGTATTGGTTGGCATTGAAGATAATGACAATGAAAAAGATATTGAATGGCTGAGTAATAAGATAGTCAATCTGCGCATTTTTGATGATGAAAATAAAATACCGAATATTTCTGTAAAAGATATTGATGGAGATATTTTAGTAGTGAGCCAGTTTACATTGCATGCTGCTACCAAAAAAGGAAACAGGCCATCTTACATTAAAGCAAGTAAGGCTGAAATAGCTATTCCTCTCTATGAAAAATTTATTATTCACTTATCAAAAGACCTTGGTAAAAAAATACATACCGGAGTTTTTGGCGGCGATATGAAAGTGGCTTTAATTAATGACGGGCCGGTAACGATTTGGATTGACACGAAGAATAGGGAATAATTTATTACACTAATTTTATCGAATTACACTAATTACTTTTACAAATGGCAGAGTTACTATTTTAAAGAAGAACCTTTTAAGATTATTGGAATAGGTATGGAAATACACAAAACACTTGGGATGGGTTTAAAGGAAATTAATAAGCATTTACTACACGGATTTAATCGAATTACACTAATTACTTTTACAAATGGCAGAGTTACTATTTAAAGAAGGATCTTTTAAAATCATAGGAATATGTATGGAAATACATAAAACACTGGGCATGGGTTTAAAAGAAATTAATTATAAAGATGCAATGGAAATCGAATTCATCTAAAATAATATTCCTTATGAAAGAGAAAAGAGATTTACTGTAAAATAAGGAAAGAATATTACGCAATCCTTATCAGGCAGATTTTTTGGTATATAATTCTATCATTTTGGAAGTGAAATCTCTAAGTGCGATCATTGAAAGCCATACTTACCAGGCTTTAAGTTATTTATCGGTAGCGCAGCAAAAGTTAGGAATGATTATAAATTTTGGAGAAAAATCTCTCACATGGAAAAGAATTGTTTTTTGAAAAATTCGTGTAATTCGCTAAAATTCGTGTAATTAAAAAAATGGACATAACAATAAAAGAAGCACAAACAAAAATTGACCAATGGATAAAAACCGTGGGCGTAAAATATTTCAGCGAACTTACCAATCTTGGAATTTTAATGGAAGAGGTGGGTGAGCTATCAAGATTAATGGTGCGCATTTACGGCGAGCAATCTTTTAAAGAAACGGATTCTCCTCCTTCTTCGCAGGAGTTGCTAAGTGATGAAATGGCCGATGTACTGTGGGTTTTAATTTGCCTTGCCAATCAAACCGGCGTTGACTTAACAGAAGCGCTGCAAAAAAATTTTGAAAAAAAAAATGTAAGAGATAAAGAAAGGCACAAGAAGAATGAGAAGTTGAAATAAAAATTATCTTTTTAAAAAAAGAAGAATAAATCCAAAAGTTACAGCAACCTGTCCAACCCAAAAAATAAACATCCATTTTATTAACTCTGCTTTTGTATTTGCAATTAAAACTTTAGTCGCTCCAATTTCTTCTTTCAAATCTTCTCTGGTCGCTAATATTTTAAGATTAGCATCATTATTTTCTTTCAATTTAGCGTCAACAAAACTAACTAATGACTCGGCTTCTTTTTCGCCAAGTCTTTCTTTAAGAATTTTAAAAAGTTGTAAATCCGATGCAACAATCATATTGTAAATTTAAATAAATAACTCAAATAAAGAAAGTATGGAAAATAAGACTATTTTAACTCTTAAGGTTAAATAAAATTTATGAGATCTATGTTATTGGCCTTTCTTTTATCCACTTTTATAAATTTTGGATTCTCACAAAATAATTATCCCCGATCTATTAAAATTACCTATGTCAATTTTTCTATCGAAACATTTTTTGCAATTCCCTGTAATTTTTTTGATAAAGAGTTTGCAAAGAATGATTATAAATTACTTCAATTAAAAAAGAAATCTGAGTTAATAATATTTGGAAACTCTTTTCAAAAATTTGTAAAAGTAAAGGCAAATGGAATAGACGTAAGAGGCAAAATTGAATATGTGTTGCACGGCCACCAATTTAAATATTGTTTTGATAAGTTTGCAATATTTAATGATGGTGTTAACTATTTTAGGAATATAGAATTAGTTATATTGTTGAAAAAAAATTTCCGAATTTAGCTTTTATAACTCAATAAATTTTTTTCTTATTTAGTTTAACAAATTTTGCTCTCCTTATCTTTGCCGCCCTATGGCAAATGAACAAAATAATTTTAGTGAGATAATTGCGCATTGCAAAGAGTATGGATACATTTTTCCTTCAAGCGAAATTTATGATGGATTAAGCGCTGTGTATGATTATGGACAAAACGGCGCTCAATTAAAAAAGAACATCCGCGATTACTGGTGGAAAAACATGACGCAACTTCATGAAAATATTGTAGGCATAGACGCAGCAATATTTATGCACCCCCTTACATGGAAAGCGAGCGGCCATGTTGATAATTTCAGCGACCCGATGATTGATAATAAAGACAGTAAAAAACGGTATCGCGTAGATCATTTAATAGAAACTCATGCAGAAAAATTAGCGCTTGAAGGAAAGAAAGAAGAAGAATATGCTTTATTAAAAAAAATGGATGCGCTATTATCGAAAGATGATTTTGATGGATTAAAAAATTTAATTGAAGAAAATAAAATCACTTGCGCGATCAGCGAAACCAGCAACTGGACTGATATTCGCCAGTTCAATTTAATGTTCGATACAAAATTGGGAAGTGTATCAGGCGAAGAAGATACCATTTATTTGCGCCCCGAAACGGCTCAGGGAATTTTTGTAAATTTTTTAAATGTGCAAAAAACAGGAAGAATGAAAATTCCTTTTGGCATTGCACAAACAGGCAAAGCTTTCAGAAATGAAATTGTTGCACGGCAATTTATTTTTCGCATGAGAGAATTTGAACAAATGGAAATGCAGTTTTTTGTAAAGCCGGGAACCGAAATGGAATGGTATAATTTCTGGAAGGCAGAAAGATTGAAATGGCATGAAAGCCTTGGTATTCCTGCATCAAAGCTGCGCTATCACGATCATGTAAAACTCGCTCATTATGCAAATGCTGCTGTTGATATTGAATTTGAATTTCCATTTGGTTTTAAAGAATTAGAAGGCATTCACTCAAGAACTGATTTTGATTTAAAACAACATCAGCAACTTAGTAAAAAGAAATTACAATATTTCGATAACGATTTAAAGGAAGATGGAAAACCAATCGGAAATTATATTCCTTATGTTGTAGAAACTTCTGTCGGACTGGATCGTTTATGCCTTGCCGTTATAAGCAATTCTTATGCAAATGAAAAATGGAATAAAGAAGACGGAACAGAAGACAGCCGGGTAGTTTTGAGAATACCTGCAAAGATTGCTCCTTATAAGTTAGCGATTCTTCCTTTGGTAAAAAAAGATGCCTTGCCCGAAATTGCCAAACATATTTTGAATGAATGTAAAGAAAGTTTTCATGCATTTTATGAAGAGAAAGACAGCATCGGCAAGCGTTACAGAAGAATGGATGCCATAGGAACTCCTTTTTGCGTAACAATAGATCATCAAACAAAAGAAGATAATACCGTTACGATTCGTTATAGAGATACAATGTTGCAGGAAAGAATTTTATTAGCAGATGTAAAAAAAATAATCATGGAAAAGATCAACTAAGCTTTTACAATACTATTCAATCACAGTTAACAGAAATACAGATTTCTTTAAAGCTGTAATTGAATAAGGAACCTGATCGTGCACCGTTGCCAACATATTTTTTTCTACTTCTGTTGCAGTAAGATTGGTTGATAGCTTTATCTTTCCTTTTAAAACTTTTATACTGAATAAGTTTTCAGGTTTTTCGGTTTTCATTATCGAATCTTTGTGCAATGCAACTAAAACAATCCTCATTTTATCAGTTTTAAAAACGGTGATGGAATTGCGATCATTTTGCTGCCAGGCGTTTTCGTCCTTTAATTGTTTTATCAAATCAGCAATGTCAATTAGCAAAACAGGAGCGTCAATTTTTCTATCTCCTTCAGGCCGGTTATTAGTTGCATCAATATTTAAATTTTCCATTTTAAATGATTTTGAAAAGTAACTCCAAAAATCATTCCTAATAAAAATTTAATAAAGCGTTATTTATTTCTTAATACAGAAAAAAGATTGGAAAGAAATATTCCTATTGCTGCTCCGCATACCAACAGTGTAACAATATGAATAGATCTGATACATTCGCTGCCACTCAATCCTACAAAATTGAAAAAGGAAAGCGCCACTATAAAAAATGCAATCGTCATGGCTCTTATGTGTGAATTTTTAGTACTCATAAAGTGCAGTTTGGTAATATGGTTTAAGTTGGTATTGGTTTAAAAAATTTTTTATTGACCATACAATTCAAGATGTATTGATTTTCTATCATACCCTAATTCCGTAATTTTTTTTCGCGCATCATCAATCATGGCTTTCCATCCGCATAAATAAAATGAAGCAGGTTTTAAATTATTCAGGTCTTCACAGGCTTCATTATTTTTTTTACAAATTTCTTCATAAAGGCTATGCACGTAACCTGTAAAACCTTTTTCTCCATCCCATCCTTCACGGCTTAGCGTAGGCATATATATTAGATTATGCATTTTCGTTTCAAGCAGTTTCATTTCCTCATAATATAAAAGATCTTTTTTAGTGCGGCAACCAAAAATAAGATATAAATTTTTATGAGAAATATTATGCAATTGTATATAATTAAGCATGCTTCGGAATGGCGCTATTCCGGTTCCGGTACAAATAAAAAACAAATCTTTATCAATAATCGGAGGTAAAGTAAAAATTCCTTGCGGTCCCCGAAAGCTAAGCTCACTTCCGGTTTTTATTTCATTGAATAAATAATTAGTTCCTGCGCCTTCTTTCATCAATACAACCAACAATTCAAACACATTGGAGTTCTCAGGCCAGCTGGCAATAGAATAGCTGCGCCATCTTTTATTTATTTGTTCGTGAATGGGCAAATCGAGCGTAACAAATTGCCCGGCTTTAAAATTAAAAGTTTCCAGTTCATTTACTTTAATAAAATAACGTTTTGTATTGTAAGTTTCATCTTCAATTCGTATCACCGTTCCGGTACGCCAGGGTTCTAATGCCATTTACAAAATAAATTTTGGGTAAAATACAACTGATATTTCTAATGGAAAAATTTAACTTCGCGCCGGCGATAAAAGTTGTTGAATGAACCTGGAAGTGCTGATGAATAAGTATGAAAATGATCCCCGCATTTTTTCAATTGCGGACAGGATCGTATTGTCAAAACCACAACAGTTGCACCTTTCAGGCCTTGCCGGTAGTTCCTCCCAGTTTGTTGTTGCTTCAGTTTTTAATCATAATATTTCTTCGCAACTCAATCATCTTATTATTTTAAGAGATGCGGAAGAAGCAGCTTATTTTCATAATACACTTGAAAACATCACCAATGCTTTGGATATTTTTTATTTTCCTTCTTCATTTAAAAATAAAAAAAATTATACCCTGCTCAATAGCAGCCATGTAATGTTGCGCACAGAAGCGCTTACAAAATTGAGCGCGGGAGGCAATAAAAAAATTATTGTTACTTATCCGGAAGCAATATTTGAAAAAGTGGTGGTATCAAAAACACTTTCACAAAATATCATTTCATTTAAACAAGGTGAAACAATTAATTTGGATGAATTGCTTTCTAAGTTTGTTGAATATGGTTTTAACCGGACAGATTTTGTGTATGAGCCGGGGCAGTTTGCCTTACGAGGAGGTATTCTTGATATTTATTCTTACGGCAATGAAAAGCCTTACCGCATAGAATTATTTGGCAATGATATTGACAGCATTCGCATTTTTGATCCTGAAACTCAATTGAGCGAAAGAAAATTGTTACAGGTAAATATTATTCCAAATGTTGAAACACAATTTGCAAGTGATGAAAAAGTTTCTTTATTAAATTTTCTTCCTGAAAATACAATTGTATGGACGGAAGATTGGGAATTCATCAAAGAAATAATTGAAGAGCAATGGAAAGATGTGAATGCATTTCTTGATTTTCAAAAAACAAATGACAATCGGCATCCCAATAACTATCAGAAGGCAACTGATGAAGATGAAATCAATTTTAAAAAAAATATTTCATTAAATGATTTTGTAAATGTTGCAGAATTAGAAGAACAAATAAAACAAAGAACTATTGTTGAAATAGGCAGTAAATCTTATTTCACAAAAATTGATGATTCACAACTCACCACTCACAACTCACCCCTTTCAACTCACCACTCACTACGCACAACCCACCACTTCAACACCGCGCTGCAGCCCGCTTTCAATCGTAACTTTAATTTATTAATTGATAATCTTAAAAGCTTTGAAACAAAAAAATACTGCTTATTTATTTTTGCAGATAATCCAAAACAGTTAGAAAGATTACATACCATTTTTGCTGATTTAAATGCTGAAATAAATTTCACTCCCATATCTGCGCCTATCCATGAGGGTTATATTGATCATGATTTAAAAATTGTTTGTTATACTGATCATCAGATTTTTCAGCGCTATCATAAATACAGAATAAAACAAGCATTCAGTAAAAGCAAAGCGCTTACTTTAAAAACACTTCGTGAATTACAACCCGGCGATTATGTTACCCATATTGATCATGGGGTGGGCGTGTATAGCGGCTTGCAGAAGATTGAAGCAAATGGAAGATTGCAGGAAGCGGTAAGAATTGTGTATAAGGATAATGATCTTTTGTATGTAAATATTTCATCGCTACATAAAATAAGTAAATACAGCGGCAAAGAAGGAACGGTTCCTAAAATGAATAAACTCGGCAGCGATGTTTGGAATAAATTAAAAGATAAAACGAAGAAGCAAGTAAAAGATATTGCAGCCGATCTTATAAAATTATATGCGCAAAGAAAAAGTTTAAAAGGCTTTGCTCACTCGTCCGATAATTATATGCAAACAGAATTGGAGGCATCCTTTATTTATGAAGATACTCCTGATCAAAACAAAGCTGTTGTTGATGTAAAAAATGATATGGAAAAACCTTCGCCGATGGATAGGCTTGTGTGCGGTGATGTAGGTTTTGGTAAAACGGAAGTGGCAATAAGAGCAGCGTTTAAAACTAATCTCGACGGCAAACAGGCTGCAGTACTGGTTCCTACCACTATCCTTGCTTATCAGCATTATAAAACTTTCAGCGATCGCTTAAAAGATTTTCCTGTAACGATAGATTACATTAACCGTTTTAAAACATCAAAAGAAAAAAAAGAAACATTGCAAAAAGTGCATGATGGAAAAATTGATATTATCATCGGCACACATGCATTGCTTGGTAAAGATGTAAAATTTAAAGACCTCGGTTTAATGGTAATTGATGAAGAACAAAAGTTTGGCGTTTCTGCAAAAGAAAAATTAAAACAAATACGAACAACAGTTGATTCACTCACACTAACGGCAACGCCTATCCCAAGAACGTTGCAATTTAGTTTAATGGGTGCAAGAGATTTGAGCATTATCAATACACCGCCACCTAATCGTCAGCCTATTCAAACGGAGGTGCATGTATTTAACCAGGATTTTATTCGTGATGCTATTTATTATGAAACCGAAAGAGGCGGCCAGGTTTTTTTTATTCATAATCGGGTGCATGGTCTTGCCGAAATGCGTGCATTGATACAAGGCTTGTGCCCTGATCTCAGCATTGCGTATGCACATGGAAAATTAGAAGGCGATAAACTGGAAGAAACTATTCTTGATTTTATGGATCGCAAATATGATGTGCTTTTATGTACCAACATTATTGAAAGCGGCGTTGATATTCCGAATGTGAATACTATAATTGTAAACAATGCGCATCAATTTGGATTAAGCGATTTGCATCAATTGAGAGGCCGTGTTGGGCGTAGTAATAAAAAAGCATTTTGTTATTTACTGGCTCCGCCAATGAGCACATTAACTGCCGACAGCCGTAAACGATTAACCACCCTCGAACAATACAGTGACCTTGGAAGCGGCTTCCAGATTGCGATGCGTGACCTTGACATACGCGGTGCAGGAAATTTATTGGGTGGCGAGCAAAGTGGTTTTATTGCAGAAATTGGGTTTGAAATGTATCAAAAAATTTTAGATGAAGCAATACGCGAATTAAAAAGAAAAGAGTTTAAAGAATTGTTTAAAGAAGAAATACAAAAGCAGGATGATTATGTTTCCGATTGCACGATTGATACTGATCTGGAAATTTTAATTCCTGATGAATATGTTGAAAGTATTACCGAAAGATTAAGTCTTTACTCACGATTAGATAATTGTGAAAATGAAAAAGACCTTACCGATTTTCATAAAGAGATAATTGACCGGTTTGGGCCAATTCCCCCGCAGGTGGAAGATTTGTTTACAACTGTACGTTGCCGCAAAATGGCTGTTGACCTGGGTTTTGAGAAGATGATTGTAAAAGAAAATACTTTAAAATGTTTTTTTGTTGCTAATCCGGAGTCGCCTTATTTCAGCAGTAAAGTTTTTCAAAAGATTCTTGATTTTATTCAAACCAAAACCAATAAAGCAAAATTAAAACAAGTTGGAAAAAATGGAATTTTAATAGTGAATGATATTCGTAGCATGAATCAGATGTATTATTTTTTAAAGAAGATGAAAGAAAACGCTATTTAACTTTTTAAGAATAAATCAGATTAAGATTAGTAATAATACAGCTGCCAAGACATATATGATAGAATTGGTAATCATAACAATCGTTTGTATAAATTTACAATTGCATATTTCTATTGCAATAGTTGGGTAATTATTTTTTTAAAGGTTTTTTTTTAAAAATTGATTTATTACAATAAATTTTTTTCAATGAAAGCAATTGTTTGTTTGTCATTTGCATTTTGTGCAATGATATTTTCATGCAGCAACAACTCTCAAAAAGCAGTAACTGAAAAAGAGAGTTACGAAAAAACAAAAGAAAGCATGAAAGAAAAAGAAGAAAAAAAGCCTGCCGGTTTTTTAGCAGTGCATGGAAATAATAAAAGAAATATTCTTGGGCAAACGGTTATAAAAGGGATAGTAACCAACACCGCATCTGTTGCTATTTTTAAAGACGTTGAATTAAAATTATCGTTTTATAGTAAAACCCATGCGCTTTTAGAAACAGATAACGAAACAGTGTATGAAGTATTGCATCCGGGAGAATCTAAAAATTTTAAAACCAAATATTTTGCGCCCAAAGGAACAGACAGCGTTGCTATTTCAGTATTAAGCGCTAAAGTGGTTCAACAATAGCATAACTAACGGTGCCGCCTATACGAAAATTGTGAAAATTGTAAAAAACAAATCTTTATATTTTTACCAATTCATCCAAATAAAATTTATTATCTGCAGTCGAAATAAAATCAGCAGGACGGTCATCGCTGTTGTAATTGGAACAAAGTTTCCATGAGCCATCTTGTTGCATTTGGCTGATGCAAAAAATAGTTTGCACATATTCTTTGTTTTCATTAAAAACATAAAAATTTATGGTCGCCTGTTGGGTGAAAGGCAAATAATGAATGTAACCTGCATTGATATAATCTTTATCTTTTTGCGTATAGTCGTAACCGTTAATAGAAATTTCCATTCCAACATCCTCCGGCTTTACTGCAACGCCCGCAATGAGGGAAGAACGGGCTTTCCATGTTCCGTTCATTTGTGTATTGGATAAGCTGGCTTCATTTATTAAATCGAAAAATGAATTTTTGTATGCTTCCAGCTTCATAAATTGTGGCATTACAAAATACCGGGCGGCTCTTTCTTTAAAAGTGAACATTTCATCAGAACAAATTTTTTCAATCAATTCAAGATAAGGTTTCAAGTAAGCAACTTTTTTATCAACATTCATGCGCTCAAGCGCTTCAAAAAATAATGCACCGGATTGATTGTTGTTAATTGCATGAAATATGCGCCGCAGTTGATCGAGGCTCACATCTCTTTCAGCCTGGTCGTATGCTTTTTTATAATCAATACTATAAATTTCTAATTTTAATACAAAAGGAATTCCATAATCTTTTAATTTAAGCAATGCTTTATCGCAGCAATCAATGCTAAGCTTTTTGTCTTCTTCATTTTTATAATGCTCATAATTATTAGTTAGCGCAATAGCAGCATTGGCGTATGTTTCAGGCAAAAGGTCTATATTACTTTCATGTTTTTTCAGCAATTCAATCATTGCATTGTATTTATCATAGCCGCTTTTTTTTAATTCACTTTCCGAAGTGGCATACAAACAACGCATGAGCGCATCCACTAAAAATTGTTTTTTCTCCATCGTTAATATAACAGAATCATTATCCAAAAAATCATTCAACTCTCTGGCCAATGAACCGCCAACATAATTAGCTTCTTTTGCATTTCGTAATTTATTATCGGCAATATCATTCCAGATGATTTGTGTAGCTGCAGAAATTTTTTTCTCAACATTGGCTGATACATCCGATAAAAATGTTTCTTGTTTGGATGATATAAGACTTACGCTATCTGTTATTGCTTTTATTAAAATATCTTGCCGGTTGTTTTCACGATTCTGTGTATCGGCAAGATCTTTCAAACTATTTTTATTGGCCTCGTTATTACCGCTCACTGCATCGTCCACCTGTTTTTTTAATTCTGATTGCAGGCTGCGATAAATGCCAAAACCGCCACCAAAAAGAATTAAGCCCAATACAGCAAGGTATTTGTAAAAAGCATTATATACTTCTGACTGAACATGCACATCCAGATTTTTATCAAAATCGCCAATAGGTATTCGTGAATAATTTTTTTCTTTCAATGCAGATTCGAGGCTATCAATGCGCTTGTTGAGAGAATCGGTAATCGTTTTTTGCGCATATAATTGCAGGCACGAAGTGCACATCAAAGCAATCAATAAAGTTTTCATGTATCTGTAATTTTATTAAGATAAAAGAAAAAATTTCTTGCAGGAATTTAAAAAAATAAAATGATAAATTATAATTTTTGTAAAGGTTCTATTGATGGAAGTTATTAATATTTGGCACTTGCGAAGGTTGCAATATATTTTTTTACAATAAAATCATTTGCCAAATTTCTTCAACCGTTTGCTGTACATAAAAACTTTTTTTGGCGGCTTCTCTTTTAAAGTTTATCAATGATTTGCATTTTTCTACACTTCTGTCTGGAAAGATTGTCTCAATAATAGAAGTATTGATCAATAATTCAACATCATCTTTTTGTTTTACTTTAATAAACTGCGCCATAGAATTTTTTTTTGGGGGATGATGCTAAAAATACTAAATCTATCGCATGGATTTGATTTAAGATAAATAAGAAAAGAAAAAAATTATGGCATCAGGGATAATGCTTTTTCCAACTGAGTATCGCCCATGGTTTGAAATGTGTGCAGATCGAAAGGTACATAATAGTCGGGCGGAAACCCTTTGCCCTCGTATATTTTACCATCTATATATTTAAACTCACTGGAAGATGTATAAGCAAATAAAAAATTGGCTGCAGTAAATTGTCCGCCGTTTAATATTTCATTATCGGTAAGCGGGCCGGTGGCTCCCCAAGTGGTTTCTCCAACAGTGTGCCCATTTCCATCGGGCAATGCATGTATAGACATTGCGGTTAGTTCCGCCATGCTCGTTGTCCATATATCAGTGATGGCCACTACCGGAACTTTTACAGCAATAGCGCCTGTTTGCGGCGTTACAATTGCCGGGGCCCATGGTGTATAATCGAGGCGGCCATTGCCACTTTTATATCGTGTATGCCCCACCGTTAGTTTATTGTCAATTAAATTTCCTATCAAAAAATTAAGATCGCTAATATCTCCACCACCATTGCCTCTTACATCAATAATAACGCCTTTAAAATCGGAAGGCGGATTATGCAAATAATCTAAAAAAAATTGTAATACTTTTTTTACGCCATTATCTGTGCCGGTATAAGAATTTTTTAAATTGAATTGATTAAAGCCGAGATACAAAATATTTTTATGAATAGTTCCCGCAATAGCTTCGGTAGGGTTTCCATTTAAAAGATTTACCGAATCAATGCCGTAAACATAGGGAGAATCTAAATAATAATTGGCATCGTATTGATAAAAAACATAAGCGGGCCTTATAATTCCGGCTCTTAATTTACGATCGTAAGCAGGCGATACAAATGAATCAGAAATAGGAGAGGTGAATGTAAGATTATAATGTGAATCAATCAGCCCGTCTGTCATTGCCCTAAAATATTGAACCGACTTTTGTATATCACTTGTCTTGGTAATATCTAGATTTGCAAAAATGGGTTTGTAAATTTTATACATATTATCCCAATTGGTAGTATCAATATCCCAGAATACATAATTATTGTTCATCCCGTTCCAGAAGGCATCGAACACTTCGTTGAAAGAACCGCCGATGTAACTTTCCGGCGCTTCCACATTAGAAAAATTTTTTCTGCATGAAGAAAAAAACAATGCTATTAACAAAATCACCGGCAACAAAAAATATTTTTTTTTCATAAAATTGAATAGTTATAAATTTTTTTATTTTTTAAAATGAAACATAACACCTGCGTTAAGACTATAAGTAGTATTATATCTTGGCACCTGGTTAATCATATATTTCTTTTGCTGATCGGTAAAGCCATATAATAATCTGGCTTCGGTAAATACTTCGTAGCGGCGGTTTAAAAGATATGAGATGCCCAAACCTCCAGCCCATCCGGCTTCCATGCGATTATCCTTTCGACTGTTGAAAGTATATGCTTCATTGAAGCTGTATGGATTTTGATAATTATAAATGGAATTGCCGGGCTTTTGATTATTGGTAATATCAAGAATATTCGGCATCACTCCTTTTACCGTACCACTCATCCAATAAGCTCCATACAAGCCCGCATTTAAAAAACCTTTCAAGCGTTTTCCCCCAAACATAAAATGACCCATAAGAGGAAGCTGCAAATAATTATTATAATTTTCCTGGTACACGCCTACAAAAAAAGCAGAACGTTGCTGGCTATAATTTTTTTGAATAAACGTTGGCTCCGTTTCAATGGCAAACCAATCTGCAATTTTATATTGTAAAGGAATACCTATTGTAAATCCACTCAGGGGTTGATAATTTGTAAAAGCCCTGTTGGCATTATTTGTTACCAAATAATTTTTATTATAACCTCCTTCAATACCTGCAGATAATTGAGCGGAGGCCTTTTGAATACAGAAAAGATTGTAACAAAAATAAATTGCAAAAATAGCAACTGGGTTGGGCCGGAGTATTTTCATATGTAGCATTCTTAAAAACTGATGTAAAAGTTAGCACAAAAAACAAGCTAAATTTTATATCAGTTCGTTAAAACTAAAACAAGCATATTTTTCTAAAAATAGTTTTGAGAAACAGGAAATTAATGAAGATAAATTTCTACAAATTGTATGAGCTACATCATTCTCCCCATGCAGTAACTATAAGATTTCTTTGCCGGCTATTATTACGATGTTCACATAAATAAATGCCTTGCCATGTGCCTAATGCGAGCCTTCCCTTATGAATAGGGATTAACACAGAACTCCCTAATATAGCGGCTTTCAGGTGCGCAGGCATATCATCGCTGCCTTCTGTATCATGTTGATAACCGGAATCATTTTCGGGAACGGTTTTGTTAAAGAACATTTCAAAATCTTTTCTTACGGTTGCATCGGCATTTTCATTAATGGCAAGTGATGCAGAAGTATGTTGAATGAAAACATGGCAAACTCCGGTTTTAATTTCGTGTAGCCATGGCAGTGAGTGTACAATTTCATTTGTAATAATATGAAAGCCTCTTTTTTTGGAAGGCAGCCTTATCATTTGCTGATGAATTTTCATATAATATTTTAATTTATTCTTTCAAAATATTTATAAAAAAATGTGCCATTGTTTTAAAAGCAAATTACTAACGGTAACGCATAGACGCAGAAATAAACCTTTTACATTCCATGCATCTTCATTAACCCTGGAAATATTTTTAAATAAATTTCAAAAGCCATTGGATTTTTTCCATACAAAGAATTTAGTTTTTCATCAGCATGATAAAAAGTAAATTGAGAGCCTGCTGCAAAATTGGTTTTACCAATATGAAACAAATCATAGCCAAAGCCAAGCGTAGCCGCATTTACAGGAAATAAAGCATCTTGCCCGTACACGTTTTCATTGAGCGCTAATTCTTCAACAGATTTCTGTACGTATTCATATTTTGAATACAAAGCAAGCCGGTTTATTTTCCATAAAGCTTCCAGTAAAAAACTATTTTCACCCTGATGATCTTTTATTTTATTCAATCCATAAACTGATGAAATATTTAATGACGATTTATTTTTTAAAGGCAAACTGTAAACAGCAGAAGCGGTAGTTCTGTTCATATCTTCATCAGGATGTAACGCCTCAGGGCTTTTTAAGAAGCCGTGAGAAATTTGCAATGACCAGTTTTTAGAAGGATTGTAAGATATTCTTCCGCTGTATGAGTCAAATTTTGGTTTATCAAAATCATAACGCATATCATTTGGCTCTCTTCCGGTAAACAATGAACCATCAATTTTTACATTTCCAAATCGAACTCCTAATGTTGCCACACCAAATGTAATATGCGTAGCATCGCTCCAATGGTGGCTTAGAGGCGCATCAGGATTATAAAAAGCCGATCGCCGATGCATAAATGCAACAGGCCCAAGCGCAGGCTCGCCCGGATAACCGAGATAAATAAATGCATCTGTTTTTTTAGAAATAGCATGCGAATAGCTTACAGATAATTCAGAAAAAAAATC
>JAICZH010000098.1 GCA_025933775.1 Chitinophagaceae bacterium | reverse complement strand
CATTTTAGAAATAAAAGAAACTTATAAGTTCGATAAAATAAGCGTTGCCGGTTGTATTGTATTAGAAGGAAAAATTGCGCGAAATAATAAAGTACGATTGGTTCGTGATGGAATTATTATGTTTACTGGTGAGCTTGGAAGCCTTAAGCGTTTTAAAGATGATGTAAAAGAAGTAACCACCAATATGGAATGCGGCGTTAGCATTAAAAATTACAGCGATACAAAACCCGGAGATATGATTGAAGCATTTGAAGAAGTAGAAGTAAAAAGAACTCTTTAAAAATACTTTCAATTACTTCTTTAACAAAACAGCTTTAATATTTAACTTTTCAAAAAAAAATCTCAGGCGATACAAATGTATTTTTGAGATTAATAATTTCTGCAAATTTTTTATTCTTATATTTTATTGAATGAAAAAAATTTTATTTTCTCTTTGTTTCGCTACTGCTGCCTTCACATTATTTGCCCAAACAAAAAAAGTAGTTGCAGATAAAATAATTGCAACCATCGGCGATAAAATAATTCTTAAAAGTGAAATTGATAACAGCATATCCGATATGCAAAGGCAAAACATCAGCATACCGCCAAATGCCAATTGTCTTTTACTGGAGCAGGCCCTTGGTTTAAAAGCGTTAGTGCTTCAGGCCGAGATTGATTCCATCCCCGTTTCTGATGAAGAAATAGACGGCGAGATAGATAACAAGATCAGGTATTTTGTAAACATGTACGGCTCAAAAGAAGTGGTAGAGCAAATTGCAGGTAAATCTCTTTTTCAATTAAAAGAAGATATGCGGCCAAGCTTTCGCGAACAAAAACTGGCGCAAGGTGAGCGTGATAAAATTGTTGCCGATGTAAGAATAACACCAGAAGAAGTAAAAGCTTATTATGATTCTATTCCAAAAGACAGTCTTCATTTTTGGGAATCGCAATTAGAAGTGGGAGAAATTGTAATTTATCCCAAGCCAAGCCGCGAGTTAGAAAATTATGCAATTGACCAACTGAATGAATATAAAAAAGAAGTGGAAAACGGAAGTAAAAAATTTGAAACGCTTGCTTCCTTATTTTCTGATGATCCCGGAAGTAAAGACAATGGCGGCAGATATGAAATCAATAGAAATGAAAAACAATGGGATCCTGTATTTCTTGCTAAAGCCTTCAGCCTAAAAGATGGACAAATTTCAAATGTTTTCAAAACAAAATTTGGGTATCACATTATTCAAATGGTAAGTAAAAATGGCGATGATGCTGTAATCCGGCATATTTTGAAAATCCCTCAAATCAGTTCTGTTGAAATAAATGAAACCAAACAAAGATTAGATTCAATCCGCTCAAAACTTATTGCGGGAACTATTGATTTCGGCCAGGCCGTTTCAAAATACAGTGAAGATGAAAACAGTAAATTCACCGGCGGCCGTATTGCAAAAAAAGACGGCAGCGGGTCAACTTTCTTAAGTATTGATGAACTTGATAAAGACCTTGTACTCATGTTGAAAGATCTTAAAGTAGGAGAATATTCGCAGCCCACCGAGTTTACAGATGAGTCCGGTAAAAAAGCTGTGCGCATTGTTGATGTATTAACCAGAACAGAACCTCATCGCGAAAATCTTAAAGACGATTATGATAAAGTAGCACAAAGAGCATTGGAAGATAAAAAAAATCAGGCGCTTGAAGATTGGTTTACTAAAAAAATTCCTACTTTTTATGTAAAAATTGCTGATGATTATAAATCGTGCCCTGAAATGCAAAAGTGGGAAACCAATCCATCAACCGTACAAAAATAATAGCCGCTTATTTTCGCGTAGGCGTTACCGTTAGCGTACAAATATTTATATAAACTTTTGGAAAGTTTTAAACTTTCCAAAAGTTATGTTATGTATTTATGCTAAGGAAACCATAACAATTTACCACTTCACTTTGGCGCTGTTTTATAATATCGTAATTTTGCATTTCATTCCTATAAATGAGCGACGAAATAAAACATGAATGCGGGCTTGCATTCATGAGACTACGAAAACCTTTCTCCTTTTACCGTCAAAAATATGGTACTGTACTTTACGGGCTTAATAAGTTGTATCTATTGATGGAAAAGCAACACAACCGTGGCCAGGATGGGGCTGGCGTTGCTGCAGTAAAACTCAATACAGAACCCGGTTATCCATTTCTTCACCGAAAAAGAAGCGCAGCTAACCAGGCAATCGCCGATATTTTTTCACAAATCGGCGAGCAAATAAATGAAATACAGAAATATCATCCTGAAATAGAAAATCATCCAGGCCTTATGAAAGGTCATATTGATTTTTTGGGTGAGTTATTGCTTGGTCATTTGCGATACGGAACACAGGGAAAAAATAATGTTCAGTTTTGCCATCCTTTTATAAAACGAAATACAATACCGGCGCGTAATTTAGCGCTTGCGGGTAATTTTAATCTTGTAAATAAAGATGAATTATTTTCATTGGTAAACAGCCATCCTGATGCTCTTGATAAAGAGAGCGACCTCGGCGCCATGATGGATGTAATTTATCATTTTTTAGTACAGGCAGATGAAGCTTCACCGGAAAAAATGGATATAGTTTCCGTATTAAAAAAATCTGTTTCGCTATTTGATGGCGGCTTTACATTTGGTGGCCTTACCGGCGGTGGAATTGGTTTTGCGGTAAGAGACGCCAATGGCATAAGGCCATGTTATTATTATATAAATGATGAAGTGATTGTTGCAGCAAGCGAAAGAGCTGCCATACGTACTGCATTTAATGTAGGCGAAAATGAAGTAAAAGAATTGATGCCTGGCAATGCGCTTATCGTTAATCCCGAAGGAGATTTTTTAATTGAGCAAATACTGGAACCAAAAGAAAGAAAAGCATGCAGCTTTGAAAGAATATATTTTTCACGCGGCAGCGATGAAAAAATTTATCGTGAAAGAATTGCATTGGGTTATCATTTAAGCGAAGCGGTTTTAAAAGCGATTGATCACGATCTTAAAAACACTATTTTTTCTTTTATACCCAATACAGCAGAAATTGCTTTTTATGGATTGCTCAAAGGAGCAGAAGATTATTTAAATAAAACAAAAGTTGAAAGAATTTTAAGTTGGGGAAAAGATTTCGATGAAGAGAAACTAACGGCCATGGTTAATCGAAAAGTGCGGATTGAAAAAATTGCGATAAAAGATGTAAAGCTGCGCACATTTATTACTGCCGATACCAGCCGCAATGAAATGGTGCAACACGTGTACGACATTACTTATGGAACAGTAAGAAAACATGAAGACACGCTTGTGGTTATTGACGATTCAATTGTAAGAGGAACTACTTTGCGCGAAAGTATTATTCGCATGTTGGCAAGGCTGCAGCCGAAAAGAATTATTGTAGTTTCTTCTGCGCCGCAAATAAGATACCCCGATTGTTATGGAATTGATATGAGTAAATTGGGCGAGTTTGTTGCCTTTAAAGCCGCAATGGCATTGATAAAAGAAAAAAAAATGGATTGCCTGCTGCACGAGCTTGTTGAAAAATGTCATGAGTTAAAAAGAAATAATCAACTCACCAGCGAAAATTTGGTAAGGCATATTTATAAACCTTTTACCGTTGAAGAAATTTCAAAAAAAATTGCGCAGCTTATCACTCCTGAAGATGTTACTGTGCCGGTAGATGTAATTTATCAAACCATCGAAGATTTGCACGATAGTTGTCCAACCAATCTTGGCGATTGGTATTTTACCGGAAATTATCCTACACCCGGAGGCAATCGTGTGGTGAACAATGCTTTTTTAAATTATATGGAAGGAAAAAATGTGAGAGGATATTAATTGAACATTTTTACAAATTAATTTTGGAATAAATTTGGAAACAAAAAATCAATTCAATTTTTCATTTAAATGAAAACACTTCTTATCATACGTCATGCAAAAAGCAGTTGGGATGATGTTGGCCTCTCAGATTTTGAAAGACCTTTAAATGAACGGGGCAAGCATGATGCGCCGATGATGGCAAAAAAAATAAAAGAAAAAAAAATAAAAATAGATGCTTTTGTTTCAAGTCCTGCAAAGCGTGCGAAAAAAACAGCTAAAATTTTTATGGATGCGTTTGATGTGAAAGAAAAAAAATTGATTTTAGTTCCATCATTATACGAAGCTTCCTTAAATAATTTTTATGATGCAGTAGAAAATTTAAAAGATAAACACGACGTGGCTGCATTGTTTGCACATAACCCGGGCGTAACTGATTTTGTAAACTCTCTTAAATGTTCACCTATTTATAATATGCCTACCTGCGCTGTGTTTGCGCTAAAAATAAATACAAGCAACTGGAGCGATTTTAAACAAGCCGATAAAGAATTTTTATTTTTTGATTATCCTAAAAGCGAAGAATAACTATAAAAAAAATTTAGTTTAATTCACTTCTTTTTGTTCAGCATTTTTTTTCCTGTTCGATAAAAATACACCCCCAAAAATGAGTATCGCTGCAATTATTTTATAAAAAGATAATGGTTCTTTTAAAAACATCATAGCAATAGCCACAGCAAAAACCGGTTGAGAATAAATGTAAGCGCCGGCAATAGAAGCGCTTAATTTTTGAATTCCATAAGCATTAAAAACATAAGCTAAAAAAGTACCTGGCACCGTGAGCAGAAATAAAAGAAACCAATCTTTAAAAGTAAAAATTTGCCATGTAATTTCTGAAAATTCTTTAGTGCAAAACGGCAAAATAAAAAAGAAACCAAATGTAAACACCAATCGCATCACTTTAATGGCTGAGTATTTTTTCATTAATGGTTTTACCAAAATAAAATAAAAAGTATAGGCAATAGCGCTTAATAGAATAAGAAAATCGCCTAACAAAGCATTTTCGCCCGGGGCGCTTGCTTCGCGGTTGGTTATTAAAATGGCGGCCCCGCCTACGCCCAACAATAATCCGATTATTTTTTCAATGGTTAATTTTTCTTTTAAAATTCGTGCGGCAATAATGGTGATGAGTATGGGCGTAATTAAAGTAAGCAATGCAGCATGAATAGAAAAAGTTAATGCCAGTCCCTTGATAAAAAACATTTGATTTAATGCAATTGCCATGAGTGCGCAAGCGATTATTGGCAAAATTTCTTTTTTATCAATTCTTGTTTTTACAGGTTTAAATAAAAATAAAATCCAGAATAAAATTAAGCTCACACCAATGCGGATGAGGTTTAAGCCAAATGGACCAGCATAATGATTACTTGTAAAATATTTTACGGTACTATAATTTGATGCAAAAAAAAGATTGGTACCCAGTAAACCGAGATGTGCTTTTGTGTTTTGATTCAAAATAAATTATTGAGTTGCAAAATTGCCTGATTTAAGCGATAGCACAAATTCGTTTATCACTTTTTTATAATCATCCATCAAAAATGATTCTGAAATAAATAGAAAATTTGATGCTTCATTAAGCGCTTCTTTTAATGAAATTTTTTTTTGATTCACTGCATAAAAAATATTTTTTTCCATAAGATAATTTGCCAGGTATTCTTGTTCTGTTTGGCCCGGAGTAGGTACCAGGACTGCCTTTTTGCAAAGCTTTATTAAATCCATAATAGTGGTATAGCCGCTTCTGCTTATAATTATTTTTGATTGTTGAAAAGCTTTATTTAATTCTTCTGCCGGGAGATGATTGATAATTTTTATGGATTCATTTTTTGTTTGCAAATTTTTATTTTCATTAGGCAAGCCTCTTACTAATAAAATTTTTTTGTTTTGGTTATTTAATTGTGAAAGAATTATTTTTTCAAAAATAGTTCGTTGCGGTTCTGGGCCTGAAAGTGAAATTAAAACATCAAATATTTCCGAAACATTTTGCAATTGTTCAAATCGCGATAATGGGCCAATGTATAAAATATTAGCTGGTTTATTTTTTTGATGCGATAATTCACCGGCCAATCCATTTTCTTTATAATCGGGAACCCAGCATTGGTAATATTTTTTTATAAAATAATAATGAATTCGCTGCGCAATTCTTTCTGAAAAAGTGTTAACCGTTTTTATTAAAAGCTGATGCGTGATATAAATTGATGGAATTTTTTTATCATACATGCCAAAACGATTGTCGGAAATAACGGCATCAATTTTATATTTTTTTATAAATTTTTTTAGCCATAATTTTTCTTTGCATATTGAAAAAAATATTTTTGGAATTTGTAAAAATAATTTGAACGGAAGATTTTTTTTATTGTTGCTGTAGCTGATTTTGTAGCCGGGAATGCGTAAAATTACGGTGCCCGGAAATTCTTTTTTTAATAAAAAAAAACTATTTCCAGATGCTGCTATATACACTTCGCAATGCTGCAAAATCAATTGTTTTATAATTGGGATACAACGGGTTGCATGACCCAATCCCCAATCTAACGGAGCTACTAATATCTTTGGTTGCGGATGCGGGTAATAAAAATTGTTGCCATTTATCAAAACTTTGCAATAATTATTTATAAAAATAGTTTAATTTAGTTAGATATTTTATGAAAATCGTAAACAAAATCCTTATTGCTTTGCTTATTATGACGGCTATATTTGTTGTAAGCTGCAGCGCTTCCAGAAAAAGCAAATGCGGTTGTCCAAGTAAGCAGGGAATGGTGGGATATTGACTATAAAAAACCAATAAATAAAATGAACAAATTTAACCGGGATCTTTTGGTATTGTTCAAAGAAGAATTAATGAACCCCCAAGCCATCGAGCACGAAGTAGAAATGCTTCATGAATTATTGTATTCGGTAGAAAAAACAAATAACATCGTTGTAGCTCACGAGGTCATCAATCTAAACAAATACAAAATTAGTTCTGATCAAAAAGTAATTCGCCAGACGATCAATCTTAAAGAATTAAAACCTTTTGTTTTTTTGAATAATAAAAATTGATGGTTGCAATAAATTTAATTTATTGACCACGTTTCCCGTCCTTTTAATATCTTATCAAGATCCCCTTTTCCTTTTGAAGCAATCGCTTCCTCAATTTGCATGTTCATTACATCTTCATAGCAAGCTCTATCATATTCATAAAAAACGCCAAAAGGTCGGGGTAAATGGGCTTCTGTATGCGGGTCATCAAATAATCTTGTAAGAATTTGCGCTTTATAAAAATCTTTTTCATCATGTATCCAAAGATCATTTTCACTTACGCCGTCTTTTATTTCAACAACCACAGGTTTTAATCCATCGAGTTTAATTCCTTTATTTTTTGATGCGCCAAACACAAGTGGCTTGCCTTGTTCAAGAAATAAAGCCTCTTCTGGCTTTGAAGTTTTTTCCGTAAATATTTCAAAAGCGCCATCATTAAAAATATTACAGTTCTGATAAATTTCCAGGAAAGAAGAGCCTTTATGTTGATGCGCTCTTAATATCATAGATTGTAAATGTTTTGGATCTCTGTCCATGCTCCTTGCTACAAAAGAAGCATCGGCGCCTAATGCAAGTGCCGAAGGATTAAAAGGATGATCAATGCTGCCAACCGGAGTGCTTTTGGTTATTTTATATTGCTCGCTTGTGGGAGAATATTGTCCTTTAGTAAGCCCATAAATTTCATTATTAAAAAGTAAAAGCGTTACATCAAAATTTCTTCGCATTAAATGAATAAGATGATTGCCTCCAATGCTAAGGCTGTCGCCGTCTCCGCTTACGATCCACACACTTAGTTCCGGCCTTGTTGCTTTTAATCCGCTTGCAATTGCGGCAGCTCTTCCATGAATGCTGTGCATTCCATAAGTATTCATATAGTACGGAAAACGGCTGCTACAGCCAATTCCGGAGATGATTACAATATTTTCTTTTGGTATTCCAAGGGTAGGCATTATTTTTTGTACTTGTGCCAGGATAGAATAATCTCCACATCCCGGACACCAGCGCACTTCCTGATCGCTGGAAAAATCTTTAGCAGTTAAATTTACGGGATTAGCTGTTGTGGTTTCGTTCATAATATATAATATTAATCATTCAAAGTTAACACAAAACGTAGTTATGAGAAATGTAAAACCTCAAAGGTTTTAAAAACCTGTGAGATTTTTTATATCGTAATCTGCAGTTACAATTTTTGCCATAAAAAATTTTAATCAAATTTAATCTTTTTTTTTAAAGCTTGTTTTGAGAGATTATGCAGCATTCAACTCTTCCCAATATTCTGCAGCCCGCCGTGTATGCGGAATTACAATGGTGCCGCCAACAATATTTGCCACTGCAAAAATTTCATACATCTGTTCTGTTGAAATATTTAATTCATAACATTTACCCAAATGATATTTTATACAATCATCACAACGCAGCACCATGCTCGCTACTAAGCCCAGCATTTCTTTTGTTTTTTTATCAAGCGCTCCGTCTTCATATGTATTGGTATCGAGGTTCCAAAGCCTTTTCATTACTAAATTATTTTTACTCAAAATAACTTCATTCATTTTTTCGCGATAGGCATTAAATTCATTTATTAATGTTGACATTTTAAAAGTTTTAAATTTAGAAATATGACATCAAAGTTATACGCATTCATTCTACACAAAATGTATTTCATTATTTTTACCCAATAATATTTTTTATGAATGATGTAAAATATGATTTCGGAATGGTAGGCCTGGGCGTAATGGGCAGCAATCTTTTATTGAATATGGCTGATCATGGTTTTGCTGTAATTGGCTATGATAAAAATCCTGATAAAACAAAATTATTTGAAGCTTCTGCAGATAAAGATACTATAGTAAAAGGAGTGAATAAACTTCAGGATATGATTGACCAATTAAAAATGCCTCGTAAAATAATGATGCTTGTTCCTGCGGGCATAGCGGTGGACAGTGTTATAAGCGAATTGGTTCCTGCATTGGACAAAGGTGATATTATTATTGATGGAGGTAATTCGCATTACATTGATACTTTAAAAAGAATAAAAATTCTTGAGCAACAAGGCTTGCATTTTATGGGCATTGGTATTTCGGGAGGCGAAGAAGGTGCACGGAGAGGCCCAAGCATAATGCCCGGCGGCGATAAAGAAGCGTATAAAGAAATTGAACCAATATTAAAAGCGGTAGCCGCAAAAGCAGATGGACAGCCATGTGTAGGCTACCTGGGAAAAGATGCCGCAGGACATTATGTAAAAATGGTTCATAACGGTATTGAGTACGCAATAATGGAACTGCTGAGCGAAAGTTATGATTTATTACATAACGGTCTCGGCTATACGAATGAAGACTTGCATAAATTATTTTTGGAATGGGATAATGGTGAAATGAAATCTTTTTTAATAGAAATTACCGCCGCCATTTTTAATAAAAAAGATGAAAAGGTTACTGATAAATTTTTAGTAGATATGATACTTGATAAAGCCGGTGCAAAGGGAACCGGCAAATGGACGTCGCAGGAAGGCCTCGACCTGCCGATGCCAATACCTACTATTGATTCGGCAGTAATGATGCGCAATCTTTCTTCGCTTATTGATGAAAGAATTGCTGCGCAAAAATTATATAATACAAAATTGAAAACAATTGATACAGATAAAAATGAGTTTGAAAAAAATCTGCATGATGCACTTTTGTTTGCAACGATAATAAGCTACGCACAAGGACTGGCAATGCTTACAACAGCTTCAATAGAATTAAAAATGGATATTCCATTGCCAGAAGTAGTAAGAGTTTGGAGAGGAGGATGCATTATTCGCTCTGCTTTGTTGGATAATTTTACGAAAGCTTATGAAAATGCTGAATTAAAAAATTTATTGCTTGATGAAAATATTGCTGCGATGCTGCAACAAAAAGAGCCGGGCATTCAAAAAATTATTTCTTCAGCTGCATTAAACAATTATCCATTAGCCGGTTTTATGGCATCGTTTACTTATTATAATGCTTATCGCAGAAATTTATTACCCACCAATTTAATACAAGCGCAGCGCGATTTTTTTGGAGCGCACACGTACGAGCGAATTGATGGAGTCGGAATTTTTCATACCGAATGGGAAACAAAAGCAGAAACCATTTCAACTAAACATTTAGATTAAAAGAAAAAAAATGTTAGACTACAAAAAAATAGCTCCCATGCTCATTTTTATTTTCGGTGGCAGCGGAGATTTAAATTATAGAAAATTAAACCCGGCATTGTTCAATTTATTTATGGATAAAGCATTGCCCGATAACTTTAGCATTGTGGGCATCGCCCGAACATCATACGGCGATGATGAATATGAAAAACATTTAAAAGAAGGAATAGATAATTTTTCGAGGAGAAAAGATTCGCACGAAGAATGGAAAGATTTTTCAAAACATATCAGTTACCTGCAAATGGATGTAACTAACGGTAACGACTACTCGAAAATAACTCAGATTGCAAAAGATACTGAAGCAAAATTTGGCGTACATCCTAATATTATTTTTTACATGGCTGTAGCGCCGCAATTGGTTCCGACAATTGTAAAAAATCTTGGTAAGCTTGATATGTGCCGCAACACAAAATGCACACGCATAGTGATAGAAAAACCTTTTGGCCATGATCTCGAAAGTGCAAAAGAGATGAACATTATGCTGGCTCAATATTTTACTGAAGATCAAATTTTTCGCATTGATCATTATTTGGGGAAAGAAACCGTGCAAAATATTCTTGCTTTTCGTTTTGCCAATGCATTGTTTGAGCCAATATGGAATCGCAATTATATTGACCATGTGCAAATAACTGCGGCCGAAACGGTAGGAATAGAAGGCCGTGGCGGCTATTACGAAAACTCAGGCGCATTAAGAGATATGATTCAAAATCATATTTTGCAATTGCTTTGCATGATTGCAATGGAAGCGCCTGTATCTTTTGATGCCAATGAAATTAGAAATAAAAAAGTAGATGTATTAAATGCTATCCGCCGAATTACAAAAGAAGAAGTGCAGGATTATGCTGCTCGAGGCCAAT